>NZ_MNQY01000062.1:0-12384 GCF_001915675.1 Parabacteroides sp. merdae-related_45_40
TGTACGGGGAAAACGAGTTGCTGCTTTCATCTTTTTTTGATGACAAAGCTAAATACTCTTGTTTGAAGAACAATGGTAGCATCGCGGAGACGCTTACTGGGTAAAAATAATAAATCATTATATATCAGTATTCTATCAAATTTCAGATATATTCTGAAGCTAATACAAAACAGATTAAATAGGCTCGTTTTTTCATGAAGACAAGCTACTTTTTTACCAAAAACAACTTGAAAAGTTTCTTCAGACCCGGGTGGAAGGGCATGGGAGATCCGGGTGTGGAAGAGGTGGGGACCCGGATCTTCGTGAAACCGGAACGGGGATGTGGAGCTGTTTATCTGCCTTATTTGAGGAGATTTTATGCACTGTTTCTGATTATAATCCAGTGGAATACCTGCTTTTTTGACCACGGTTTTGGTGAGGTTGCCCTAACGAAGTTGCGGTAAGTTTCCGTTATTCTAACAAAAATATTATATTTGCGACCATACAGCACAATTATGCAGGAAGATGAAAGCAAAATAAAATGGAGTCAGTTCCTAGCCGGCGATAATGAGGCTTATTGCTGGATATACAAAGTCTACATACAAATGCTGTTCCGTTACGGACACAACTTTACCTCCGATACGGAACTTATAAAAGATTGCATCCAGGATGTTTTTACCGGATTATACAAAAACAGAGAGCGTCTCATCGTTCCCAATAATATCAAAGTGTATCTGTTCGTTGCCATAAAAAACTGCATCCAACGAACTCTTTATAAAGAATCAATCTATGAAAGAAGTGCAATGGAACAAGTTCCATTTTTACTCGAACCAACTGTTGAAGACGAATTCGTCAATAATGAACAATACAATAATCAACAAAAAAAAGTTAAAGAAATCCTTTCTATTCTGACTCCCCGCCAAAAAGAGATCATATATTACCGATTCATTCAAGAAATGAGTATGGAAGATATCTGTATATTGATGGATATAAACTACCAATCTGCACAAAACCTAATACAACGGTCATTAAAAAAAATCAAACAAAATCACAGTTCTTTCGGATTATATCTTCTACTGCTCTACCTTTCAATGAAATATCAATAAATATATCTTTTTTTAAAAAAAGATTCTTTTTAATGAGTATAAAACAGAAAACAATGTCTCCTTATATAAAAAAGCCTTTTAAACAAATGGGGAAAGACTATACGAAATATAAGGCAGACGAGTTACTGAACGACGATTATTTTCTGCAATCGGAATTATATCCGACAGAAAATAATCGGAAGTTTTGGTATCAACTTCAGCAAACAGACAACACTTTTTCCAAAGAGATCGAAGTCGCTCGCCTTTTTCTTAAAGGCATAAAAAATTACTCAACAAATAGTATCCTATCAATTGACGAAGAAAAAGAATTATGGAAACGCATACAGACGGCCAATGCATCATACGAAAAACACAAAAAGAAAATTCATTTTCTAAAAATAGCAGCTTCTGTCGCAGCATCCTTATTGATAATTTCCGTTTATGGATGGCATACTTTACATGATCAGAAACAAGTAGTTAATTATGAAGCAATGATAAATTCTATCCCACAAGTAGATAATCCATCAGAGAATGTTCAGCTGATCCTTTCAAAAGGGAAACAAATATCTATTGAAGGGAAAGATATCCAATTGGAATATACAAAAGAAGGAAACATTAATGTAAACTCTGAAGAAAAAAGCATAAAAAAAGAAGAGGAGAAAAACGATGGAATCCAATCTTTCAATCAACTAATTGTCCCGATAGGTAAACGTACTTCTATTACATTTACTGATGGAAGCAAAATTTGGGTGAATTCAGGTTCAAAAGTGATCTACCCCGCTCAATTTACCACCGATAGTCGGGAAATATTTATAGAAGGAGAAATCTATCTTGACATAGTACATGATGAAAAAAGGCCTTTCATTGTAAAAACCAGAAAGATGGAAATCAGAGACCTTGGTACTCAGTTCTGTGTCTCTGCCTACAATAATGATGCAAACAGCCATGTCGTACTGGTAAAAGGAAAAGTTGAAATCGAAACAAAAGGAAAAAGGAAAAATACATTAAGTCCCAATCAGTTGTTCCTGTATGACAACAAGAAAGACAAAGAATCCGTACACCAAGTAAATACACAAGATTATGTTGCCTGGAAAGACGGGTATTATCAATTCAATCACCAGAAGTTAGACACTGTACTGGAAAAGCTCTGTAAATACTATGGGATCAAAATCCATTGGGACGAAAAAGTCGGTGAACTCACTTGCAGCGGAAAGCTGGATCTGAAAGAGAATCCGGAGAAAGTACTCAATGCTCTTCAGAACGCAGCCCCGATCAAAGTTGAGCAAATAGACGAACAGATTCATATTTTTATTGTTAAACATTAAAAATCAAAATATTATGGGACCTTAGATTCAGAGGAATAAAATTTTAGAAATTTTTCCTCAACAGTAAAATTACATGTATTAAAACCGTATTATAAACTTAAATCGTAACACAACATGAATAAGAACATCAGGTTTCCTCAAAAGGAAAAACAACCTAAAAAACTGATACGCGCCATGAAGTTTTTTCTACTTTTTGCACTCTTGACAACAGGATCATGTTTTGCTTCAGAAACATATTCTCAAGAAGCATCATTCTCTATGAACTACGAAAACAAAACGATTAAAGAAATTATTAACGAAATAGAAAACAACAGCGAATTTATCTTCTTTTACCTAGACAAATCTATTGATCTGAACCGTAAAGTATCTATCAATGTAAAAGAACAGAAAATAGAGACTATCCTTGATCAATTATTTTCCAACACGGAAAATAATTATTCCATATCTGACCGTCAGATAATCATTTCTAAAAAAGAAACACCTGTAAATACTAAAACAAATCAAAAAGACACACGTACAATTTCAGGTATTGTAAGAGATAATATGGGGCCTGTTACTGGTGCTAACATTGTTATCAAAGGAACGACCAACGGAACAATCAGTGACCTAGATGGAAAATTTACCCTGGAAAATGTTCCTGCCAACGCAATCCTGCAAATTTCCTATATCGGTTATCTTCCACAAGAAATTACAGTTAACAACCAGTCTTCTTATAACATTATGTTGAAAGAAGATAATCAATCACTCGACGAAGTCGTTGTTGTAGGTTACGGTACAGTTCGTAAGGCCGATTTAGCAGGCTCTGTAGCAGTTTTGGACAATAAGGCATTCAAAGATCAGCCGATCACACAGATATCAGACGCTTTGCAAGGTCGGGTGTCAGGCGTTCAAGTACAGAGCAGCGGTGTACCTGGTGGAACTGTTAAGATTCGCGTCCGTGGTTCCGGTTCTATCAATCGCAGTAACGATCCTTTGTATGTAATTGACGGTATCGTTCGTGAAAGTGGTCTGACAGGTTTGAATCCGGAAGACATTCAGTCCATGCAAATATTAAAAGATGCCTCTTCTACAGCCATTTATGGTTCCAGTGGTGCAAATGGGGTCGTTCTAATCACGACAAAAACCGGTAAAGCAAATGTCCGTCAAATCATGTTTGATGCACAAATTGGTGTCGGTACTGTAGCCAAACGTTACGAAACCCTCAATCCATATGAGTTTGCAACACTATATAATACATATCGGAAAGAGACATTCTCACCTGAACAGTTGTCCGCATTTCAAAACGGAACAGCAGGTACAGACTGGCTGGACGAAATCTTTCAAAATGGCATCACACAGGATTACAAACTAACTCTTTCAGGGGGTAGTGATAAAATCCAGTATATTATTTCTGGTAACTACGTCGGACAGGAAGGTGTTGTCAAAGAAAATACAAACAAACGTTATCAGGCACGTGCCAATATTACTTCTCAGCTGACAGACTGGTTACACCTAACGGCCGATGTAAATGCATCTCACAATGTGAAGAGAAGTGCCGATTTCAGCGCAGCAAAAGGTAATATTGTCAATATAGCAATGAATTATGCACCGGTACTCGGAATCATGAATGAAGATGGCACCTATACACGTGACCCATACAGTGCTATCACCCAATTGAATCCGGTAGGTCTGCTTAATGAGCAAATCGGAGAATCAATGAGAGATATCGTCAATGCTCATATAGACTTAAAATTCAACATTTTGCCTGGTTTAACTTTTACGACTAGCAACGGTATTGATTACAACGATGTAAAAAATTACTCTTTCGCTACCACAAAAGTATCCAGTTCAAGCAGTATGAGTAACAATGATGCGTACCGAATGACTTTACAAACGACAAATAACTTAACCTACAACGGTAAATGGGGCGACCATGCTTTGACTGCTACTGCCGTTTACGAAGCTACACAATCAGAATACCGCTATATGAATATCAGTGGGAATAATCTGATGACAGAAAGCGTGGGATGGTGGAATGTAGAAATGGCCGGCACCCGCAATGCGAAAAACGATTATTCAAAATGGGCTCTGATGTCTGGCGTAGGTCGTGTAATGTATAACTACAAAGACCGTTACATGCTGACCGGAACGATTCGTGCCGACGGCTCATCGAAGTTTTTCAACAATAAATGGGGTTGGTTTCCTTCAATTGCAGCCGCTTGGTCAATGGGCAATGAGAACTTTATGCAACATCAGAATTTCATACAAGACCTCAAGATACGCGCCAGCTACGGTTTGATCGGCAGCCAAGCCATCGATCCGTACGAAACATTGGGATTAATGACTCAAGCCATGTATGCATTCGGAGGAAACGCTTATTATACAGGATATTGGATTGGACAAACTGTTGCAACACCTGATTTATCATGGGAAACGACTCACCAATTCGACGTAGGTTTAGATTTTTCCATTTTGAATAGCCGATTGAATATATCTTTCGACTATTTTGACAAACGGACAAAAGACGGTCTACTAAAACGAACAATTCCAAATTATGACGGTGGAGGTTCTTACTGGGTGAATGCCGCTGAAATCAGCAATCGTGGTATTGACTTTTCTATCAATGCAAATATTTTCGAAAGCTCAGATTTCAGTTGGAATACGAACTTTAACGGTACTTATTTAAAGAATGAAGTAAAAGATCTGGCGGGTTTGGACTTTATCCAAGGTGCGAATATCGCTAGCGGAATGTTTTCCACAGATGGTGTCACCCGTATAGCAGTAGGACAACCGATCGGTGCATTCTACGGTTATGAATGGACTGGATTGGATGCAGCAGGTAATGACTCATTCGTTGATCGGAACAAGGATGGCATAATCGATAGCAAAGACCGTACCTTTATTGGTAAAGCCACTCCAGATTTCACTTTGGGATGGAACAATAGCTTACACTGGAAAAATTGGGACTTGAACATATTCTTTACTGGCTCATTCGGAGCTGAACGTTTCAATATGGTACGTTATACCGGTACCTCCATGACTGGTGACTTTGCTTTCATCACTCTTAAAGAGTATTTGAATGATAATTTCGATACAAAAGGACAATCAGCCCGCTATCCTTCCGTAAATGTTAAAGGTAATAATTATCAAGCAGCTGCAACATCTACAAAATATTTGGAATCAGCAAATTATTTCCGGCTAGACAATATCAGCCTGTCATACAATCTACCAAAAGCAGTCTCCAAATTTGCAGATCTCCGCTTTACATTTAGTTGTCAGAATTTATTCACTATAACCAACTATAAAGGAATGGATCCAGCTGGTATTTCATTTGTAGATACAGGTACAGGCAGTGTGGATGTAAACGATGGTATCGATCTTGGAGCTTATCCGTTAACTCGTTCATATACATTCGGAGTTCGCATGAATTTCTAACTAAAATAAAGCATAATTATCATGAAAGCAAAATATATATTATATACTTTAGGCATAGCCATGTTGTCAAGCTCATGTAATGATTTTCTTGACGAAGATCCAAAAGGCAAACTTACACCGGGAACTTTTTTCTCAACACAAGATGAATTGACAATGGCAACTTATGCGCTATACAAAAATGTCTGTTTAACACAGACCAATACCAATCCAACAATTCCTTCTTGGTTAGGTGACGATGTAACAGCTAACCCAGGCAGTAACAAACAAGCTTACGCAGAAATAGATGCCTTCCGAGGTTCAGATGCCAACAAAGGAGTAGAAGCAGCTTGGTCTACCTCATATGTCGTGATCAAAGCGGCCAATTATATCATAGAGAATGGCGCTAAAACGCCTACAACTCCAGAAGAAATAAATATTGCATTAGGTCAGGCCAAATATTGGCGTGCAGTACATTATTTCTGGTTAGTTCGTCGTTGGGGAGCCGTTCCTCTGATTTTAGACACCGAAGTCAACTACGAACGTCCTTTAGCCAGCATACAAGAGATCTATGATCAAATTGTCAAAGATTTACAAGACTGCGTTACTACGCTTCCGACCGATTACTCCAAACCTCCCCAGAAATATCAAGGGGCCAACATCTTCATTACCAAGCAGGCTGCTCAAGCAACGCTGGCTGCCGTCTATATGGCAATGGCAGGCTGGCCTTTAAAACAGACACAATATTATGCATCCGCTGCAGAACAGGCAAAAGCGGTTATTGACGGTGTAAATGGCGGAACATATGAATATATTTTAGAGCCGGAATATAAGTATGTATATGCTCCAAGTCATAATTATACGAATGAAACAGTAGTCGGCATCAATTTTTCCAGTGCTGTCGGAACTTGGTCAGAAGATTCACAGATGACAAATAGCCACTTATTCGAATCACTTACCGGATGGGGAGATGCATTAGGAGAAATCAAATTTTGGAAAGAATTTCCTTCCGGTCCTAGAAAAGATGCAACCTACAACCCAAAGATTCTAGAGGGTAACAAAGAAGGAGGCAAATTGTTGGATTGGTGGGATGAAAGTATTCCAGAACAACAACCCATGTTCTGCGCTTTTACCATCAGTGAAGACGGTGGGGATTATGATTATACAAAACCTGCCAATACCTCCTTAATGACCAACGATCACCGCCATCGTCTGATTCGTTATTCGGAAGTATTACTATGGTATGCCGAAGCACAGGCTCGTGCCGATGGCACACCGAACGCAATGGCTTATGAATGTATAAACCAAGTACGTGAACGCGCCGGTTTAGAACCACTACAATCAGGTATGAGCGGTGAAGCTTTTGCTAATGCAGCCTTGAAAGAACACGGTTGGGAAGTAGCTGGCTACTTTGTTGCTTTGGTAACCCGTCGCGATGACCAGATGCGTATGGAATTACTAGAACAGGCATTCAATGAACGTAAAGCCAACACAGCTATCGAAGTAGCTCCTGGCGTTATGCGAAAGGAAAAAGTGGAATTGCCGGCTTCTCTTACCTGGCAAGGTGAAAAATCCATTTATCTGCCATATCCAGCATCCGACACCCAACTGAATCCTAATTTGACTCGATGAATTTACCTTTCAAATTACGGTATTAGTCAAAATGCAACTTGTTGAGAACTGTTCGGGAATAAATCTCGAGCAGTTCTTTATCCCCTCAAAATCATCCTATTATGCATACTTAATAATAAATTAAAGTTGTGACACCATGAATTCTAAATTTCTATCAGCGTTATTGTTATGTGCAACTCCTCTTTTGTCTCAAGAGGTTCACATGAAATCTGTAACAGAGAAAATACCAACCTATCAAATCGGTGCCCCGGAAATCGATCCGATTTTTTTTACTGGTCGTGTTTATCAAGGAGCAGAAGGATATATTTACCCTTATCCCCTTTATGATATCCTAACAGAAAAGAAAATTGAAAAGGATTATAATGTACTCCGGTTGAACAATCAGTACGTAGACATTGCTATTCTTCCAGAGATCGGAGGCCGTATCTTTGCAGCCTCCGACAAAACAAACGATTATCCTTTTTTCTACACCCAAACAGGAATAAAACCGGCCTTGATTGGCATGTTGGGAGCATGGCTTTCAGGTGGTGTCGAGTGGAATATTCCCGATCATCATCGTGCCAGCAGCTATATGCCTATCAATTGGACAATGAAAGAAAATGAAGACGGAAGCAAAACCATCTGGGTAGGAGAGACAGAATTGCGTCATCGACTAAAATGGTCGATAGGTATATCAGTATATCCTAACCGTTCTTGGGTAGAAGCCAAAATCAAAGTGATTAACCCAACCCCGATGATCCAATCGATGTTATATTGGGCTAATGTATCCGTCCATTGTAACGATCAATATCAAGTGATATTTCCACCTGACGTACAATTTGGTGCCGATCATCATAAAGTATACTTCACAAATTGGCCGATCGGAGAAGCGAACCTCGGCAGCGGAAAAAATGCCAATTTATCTTGGTGGAAAAACTTTACGGGAAACTCCCGTTCTATTTTTGCCTGGGGTAGTGAAATGTCTTTCCTCGCGGGCTATGACTATGGAAAAGATGCAGGAACAGTACACGTAGCCAATCGGCATATCGTCCCCGGAAAGAAATTTTTCTTATGGGGGAACAATGCAAACGGCGAAATGTGGAACAAAATACTATCCGACAACGACGGACATTACCTTGAGTTGATGGTAGGCGGTTACTCCGATAACCAACCTGATTACAGTTGGATAAATCCAGGTGAAATCCGTGAATTCAGTCAAATCTGGTATCCGATAAAAGGTATCAAAGGCGTAAAAAATGCAACGAAAGACGCAGCCGTAAACTTTGAACCAACTGAAGGCAACAACTACCGTATAGGTTATTGTACAACTACTTCATACAAAAACGCCCGCGTTGTCGTAAAATATAAAAATCAGATAATACTGGATAAACAGGTCAACATTGATCCAGACAAATATTTTCTTGATCAAATAGCCGTGCCTGATTCCTTAATTCCCTCGATGCTCTACACTGCACTTTACGATGCAAAAGACAACTTGTTAGTCGATTACCGTCCGATCGTACAGGAAGAAAAAAAACTGCCAAAAGTTATCGACGGAACCAAACCTGTCAAAGAATACAAAACAAACGAAGAACTCTATCTGGCAGGTCTTCGCATCGACCAGTTCAACAATGCCCGTCTGGATTATATGGATTTTTACAACGAGGCTCTTTTACGTGACTCAATGGATGCACGTGTAAACATCGAAATAGGAAAACATTATATTCGCCAGGGAAAGTGGGAAAAAGCAGAACAGCACCTATTACGTGCTCAGGCACGCTTGTCCCACGACTATACAACGGTAAAGAATACAGAAGCCCTCTACTATCTGGGGTATTTATATCAAATGACAGGCAAGATCAGTAAGGCAACTGATGCTTATTGGGCTGCAACCTGGACTCCAGACTTCAAACATCGCTCTTTCTATGAGCTAGCCGTCTTGGCTGTCAAAGATAAGGATTACAAACAAGCGATGGACATGATCACCCAATCACTTTACGTTGGAGGACGTGACTTACAAGCACTTACTCTCAAAGCATATATTCTCAGGATGCAAGATAAGAAAGAAGAGGCACAGGAAACGATCCACTATATCCAACAGATTGATCCGCTTGATTACTGGAGTGCAGCCGAAGCTAGCTTATCCGCTTCACAAGGTGCTTCTTTTCTAAAAGCAGGAACGAATCATAACAGCAAAGGAATCATAGCTATACAGGAATTACTGGAAGTTGTGAACAATTACATGACTATCGGAGCAACAGAAGACGCACTTACTTTGCTGAACAGTGCTATTTCTTTAGGTGAACCTTATGCTTCTTATCCTTTGCTTTATTATTACAAGGCATATAATCTACTAAAAAGCAAAAACTCAATCGAATTCCAAACTTGTTTAGATAAAGCAAGATCGTTATCACCATTAAACAATTATCCTTTCCGGATTGAAGAAATAGCTCTTTTCAAAACGCTATTACAAAAAAGACCAGACGATGCGCTCCTTCACTATCATTTGGGTAATTTACTCTATTTTCTCGGACAGAAAGAAAGTGGTCTCGAACATTGGTTACACGCAACAGAAACTGATCCATCTTTTGCTATTGCAGCACGTAATGTAGGCTTCGGATATGGATGCCTAAACGACTTGGAAAAATCCATAAAATATTATGATAGAGCAATCAATGCCAATCCAAATGATCCACTATTATTGACAGAATCGGACAAAATATATGAGCAAGCAAACATCCCGACAGACCAACGACTAAAAAGACTGGAATCCCACTTGAAAACCGTCATGAAACATGACGATGCCGTGATGCGATTGCTTACACTCTATAATGCCGAATCAAAATATGACAAATCAATAAAAATACTGAATACCAGACATTTTCATTTATGGGAAGGAGGCGGACAAGTACACGATATTTACGCCGATTCACATATATTGAAAGGGATGCAATTTCTGAAAAGAAAACAGTACAAAGAAGCGATCCGAGAATTTGACCTTGCCAATCAATATCCGTCCAATTTGGAAGTAGCACCTTCACCCAATGGCGGTTACGAAGCCAAGATCTATTATTTATCCGGCATTGCATACGAAGCAATGAAGCAAACAGATAAAGCTAAGATATGTTTCGAAAAATCTGCTGACACACACTTCAGAAGCCATCTGACAGATTTAAATTACTATAAAATAAAATCTCTCAGGAAACTAAACAGAAATGGAGAAGCAGATGTAGCTCTAAGTGATATGCAAAAAACACTGGAACGTATACTGCGAAATCCAACGGATTCATATGCTAAATTCGGTGAAGCCAACCAAAACGTACAGCAGAGCAATATCTCCTATTATTCCGGCTTGATACATCTCCTACAAAATAATCCGTCAGCAGCAAAAAATGACTTTACTCAAGCTCTTCAGCTCTATCCAGGAAATATTTGGGCTCAATTAATGAATAAAGATATTCATTGAAAAATAAAGCCTAATCTGGATAAAGAAGTGAACTCTAAAAGTTTTATATCTAAGCTTTTAGGATTCACTTCAAACTATTACAGCAAGCAAATATACACTCAAAAGTGTATCAAAATCCCCTTGTTCCCGCGCTTGCCATAATGCGATCCCGCATCAAGCGTGGGAACAAAGGATAGTTTTGATGCACTTTCCTTCTTTTTTCTATCTTTACGGCATACCTAAATAATATAACATGAAGAGCTGGACAATTTTATTAAGTACGTTGTGTTTATTCTCATGCAACCAACAGGAAAATAAATTTGAAAAATATGTAAACCCGCTAATCGGTACGGATATCCGCATCGTACAGGGAAAAGATAAGAACTCGACAGAAGAACGCGGACAAATCATACCGGCGGTCGGTGTTCCGCACGGTATGACCAACTGGGTGGCACAGACACAGGCGACCGAACAGAAATGCCATCCTCCCTATTATTATTTCCAGGACGCGATCCAGGGATTCCGGGCCAGCCACTGGATGAACGGTTCCTGTACACAAGACTACGGAAGTGTCACGATCATGCCGCTCAGCAATAAACTCGAAACAGACCCAGCCAAACGAGCCTCCTCTTTCGACCACGCTCAGGAGACAGCGACTCCCTCCTATTATTCAGTCGATTTGAACGACTATGGCATCCATACCGAACTGACCGGACTCTCCCGTGCCGGCATCATGCAATTCAGCTTCGAACAGGATGGCGACCACTATATCGTGATCGAACCCAATAGCGATGAAGGTATCGCCTTCGTCGAAATCGATCCGGAGAAAAAAGAAATTACCGGTTACAACCCCGTACACCGCATCTACCAAGGATATGGCAAGGAAGCCAGCTTCAGCGGACATTTCGTGATCCAGCTGAATGAAGAGATTGCCGACTATGGCGTTTGGGACAGCACCACGATCACACCCGGACGTAAATCGGCAAAAGGACAAAAACATGCTGTCGGAGCTACACTGGTCAAGGTAGCCACTTCTTTTACGAGTATCGACAATGCCCGCAAAAACTTGGCCAGCGAAATCCCGGAATGGGATTTCAACGAAGTACGGCAGGCTTCATCCGACACCTGGAACCAGGCATTGGGACAAATCGCAGTAAAAGGGAACAACGAAGAAGAAAAGGTCAAATTCTATTCGGCTCTCTACAATACACATTTCCTGCCCCGCACGTTCAGTGACGTGGACGGCTCCTATCCGAAATTCGATGGTGGCGGACAGATCATGAAGATGGACCACGGAACCTACTATTGCGACTTCTCGCAATGGGATACCTATCGTGCCGTCCACCCTCTGTTTTCTATCCTTACCCCTTCCCGCAACGGAGACATGGCACATTCGCTCGTATTAAAAGGACAGCAGGGCGGCTGGTTGCCCATCTTCCCGTCCTGGAACAGCTACACGGCTGCCATGATCGGTGACCACTGCATCGCCATGATCGGAGACGCCATCGTCAAAGACACTCCGGGTTTTGACTATGAAGAAGCTTACACG
>NZ_MNQY01000063.1:0-11749 GCF_001915675.1 Parabacteroides sp. merdae-related_45_40
CCGATGTTCACATTGACACTTACGTTGGTACTGCCGTTGGAATAATCCGTATCGTAGCCATAAGCATAATATCCGTCACTCAGATACAGATCGACTTGGTCTGCTCCGGCAATCGTAATCTTGCTCGGCGAATGGTAACGGATGATACGCTCGGTATATTCCGTATCCGAACGACGTTCCTTTTTAGAATCGGAAGCGACAGTTTTTTCATTATCCATATCGTCGTTATATTCGGCCAAGATTTCACCGTCTGAATCTTCATCATACGGCTCCTCCACGTCAACCGAAGTATAGCGACGGTTATATTCATCTACATCTCGTTCTTCATCAGACACAGCACTTTTTCTTTTGCTGGTACTGTATGTAGACGTCATCGTAGTACGTTCAGCATCCTCTTTAGGCTGTATGACCTTCTCTTCTGTTTTTTCTTTTTTATCTTTTTTGCTGGAAGAGAAATACACATCATCAAAGAACTCCTCCTGGGCTGCGGCACTGAAGCCTACCAGAAGCATCACCATCAAAGATGTTAATTTCATGGGTTTCATATTCGTTTCTCCTCTACTTTATAATATTTCTATTCTTTAGACTAAATACAAGGGGGTAGGTTTAATACCCCTTCTGTCTCACTAATAAAAACCATCCATTTTATTCACAAATATAGCTGTTTCCAAATAGTTTCCAAGCATTTATATATACTTTAACCATCCGGACAGCTTCATCGTCCAATAATCTCCATTATAGATAAGATGCTTTGGAAAAAAGAAACGCTGCACAACATACAGAAATGACCGTGTATCAAAAATGTCAAGACCACCCCATGTAAATAGGATTATATAAGACATGCATTTTGAAACTACATTTGCGGGTAATATATTTTTTCACCTTTCTACCCACCAGGCAAAATACAGACTCTACTTACTAAATGATAAACGTGTAAAAAAACAAATGTTATTTCACAGAGGCGCGTATCCGGCTAAGCGACTGCGGGGTAATTTGCAGGAATGAAGCAATATGCTTCAACGGGACCCGTTGGAAAAGGTCCGGGCGCGTACGCAACAAGGTCTCGTATTGCTCACGGACATCACTCCAACTGTCTCAATTTTCGGTTCCGCTTATATAACGCGACAACATATCTCGCATCCGCCCGATCGCTTTCTGTAACTGTACATCGACCGTATTGACGCTTATGCCCAAGTCTTTCGCTACCTCGGCATAAGACTGCTTTTCTTCACGTACACGGATAAATATTTCACGACATCGCTCCGGCAGGCGATCGAGGGCCTTGACATAGTGGGCGAAAAGTTCCTCACTGACCAAGATGTCTTCCGGCGATTCACCGGAGATGGACACACCGTCAAAAGCATCCGCCGTCATGTCTTTCCGGCGTTGTTCCTTTTCGAGATAGTTCAGAGAGGCATTTTTTATCGTGATAAAGAAATAATCTTCCAAATTGGCTATATGGTGCAAAGACTCGCGACGTTCCCATATTTTCAGGAATACATCGAGGACGACCTCCTGTGCCCACTCTTCCGTATGCAGATAGTAGTAGGCTATACGAAAGAAACGGTCGAAGCAAAGATTATAAAAGCTACGCAGAGCAGTCTGGGAATTCTCCTCTTCGATCCGCCTTAAATATTTCCTTATCTCCTGCTCTGTCATCGTCTCATCTTAGTATAACCTGCGCAAAAATAGTCAAATTTTCAAACTATGTCCATCATAATAAAAAAATCCAGGGACGAAGCATAGGGTATTTGCCGGCTGAACCATCTTAGTAATACAAGCACGAGTATTTACTTATTAAACTATATGAGATATGAAAGCGATGCATAAACAACTATGGGGATACTTGCTCATTACACTGTCGCTGGCGGGATTCACGCCTTTACAGGCACAAACGGATTCGGCTGACGAAGGGGGTTACATCACGGTCAGTGGTATCGTAAAAGACAAAAAGAGCAAAAAGAGCCTGGAATATGTCAATATTTCTATTCCGGGCAGTACGACCGGCACGGTCACGAACGCCGACGGTGAGTTTTCTTTCAAGGTAAAGGATTCCATCCATGCCAAAGAAGTGGAGATTTCGCACCTCGGATATTTCAACAGTAAAATAGAACTCAACGGCAAGGATGTGGAAGAACAGACCGTGTGGCTGACCCCCTACACGAATATGCTCGACGAAGTTATCATCCATGCCCGCGATCCTCGTTACTTGGTGGAAGAAGCAATCAAAAAGATTCCGGCCAACTACAGTTCGAAGCATAGCCTCCTAACCGGATTCTATCGTGAAACGGCCCAGAAAGGGCGCCGGTATATCAACATCTCGGAAGCGGTGATCGATATCTACAAGACTCCTTATGACGAGGGAGTAGACCGCGATCGCGTACAGATATTCAAAGGGCGCAAGCTGCTCAGCCAGAAAGCAAGCGACACATTGGCCGTCAAACTGCTGGGAGGCCCGAACCTATCCGTCTATGTGGACGTGGTGAAGAATCCGGATGTACTGCTCGACCTGGAAAGCCTGCCTTACTATAAATTCCGGATGGAAGAATCGACAACGATCAACGACCGGCCACAATACGTTATCAATTTCGAGCCGCAAGCCATATTACCGTATGCGCTTTATTATGGAAAACTATACATCGACAAGGAACGGCTCTCTTTCACGCGGGCCGAATTCTTTCTCGACATGAACGACCGCAACAAGGCCACGCAGGCGATCCTCCGGAAAAAGCCGTTCGGGTTACGGTTCAAACCGGTCGAAGTCTCGTTCCTGGTCAACTATAAGGAACGCAATGGGCTGACTTATCTGAGTTACATCCGTAACGGCGTCCGCTTCAAATGCGACTGGAAACGCAAATTGTTCTCAACCAATTACACCATCCTTTCGGAGATGGTCGTAACGGATGGCAAGGAAAGCGGCATAAACACTATTCCCTACAAGATGGCATTCAGATCCAACCAGTCCTTATCGGACAAGGTTTCCAATTTTGCCGATGAAGGTTTCTGGGGTTCCTACAATATCATCGAGCCGACAGAATCATTGGAACACGCTGTCAACAAACTGAAGAAGCAACATAGGTAATGTGCCAATTTGCCAATGAGCAGATTAATGTATAAATTAGCAACATTTCTCAATTGGCACATTGAATAATTATTAAACATGAAAGACCTGCTTACACTTACAAAGATCAAAAATGGAGACGTCAAGGCTTTTGAACAAGTATTCCGTCTGTATTATATGCCTCTTTGTATATTTGCAGCCAGCATAACCGGGAGAATGGATATTGCGGAAGAGATCGTACAAGAATTATTCTATGTGTTTTGGAAGGAAAGGGAACGGTTACAATTGTTTCATACGATAAAAAGCTATTTGTATGGGGCCGTGCGTAACCAATCCCTCCAGTACTGGGAACACCAGGATGTACGCAACCGTTATCGGGATGCCATCCTCTCCCACCCGGATAAAGACGACACACCGGACGACCCACAGGAGCAGATCGAATACAAGGAACTGGAAGCTCTGGTAAACCGGACACTCGAAAAGCTTCCCGAACGTCGTCTCCGCATATTCCGGATGCATCGTTTCGAAGGAAAGAAATATGCGGAAATCGCATCCAACCTCTCCCTTTCAGTCAAAACAGTCGAGGCCGAAATGACGAAAGCACTCCGAACACTACGAGACGAATTAGAGATTTACATGAAATATGATTGAAACAGAAAGAAATAAAAGAAAAACAGACCGGGCCTGGAATACGTTGTACCAACGTCTGGATGAAGAAGGTTTGCTTTCGGGCAGACCGGCTTCGCCATTCAGAAGCCCTGCATGGAAAAGAGGAGTAGCCGCTGCTGCCGTCGCCCTTCTTTGCCTGCTTGTCTCTGTCACCTACCTGAACAGGTCCGGGCAGGATACCGATCCGAACCTGCTCACCCGTCAGAACAGTGAGACGGCAACGACATTGGTAACCACCCTTGAGGATGGTTCCGTGGTCTACCTGGCAGGAAATACTTCATTGAAGTTTCCTGAACATTTCTCATCCGACCGACGGGAAGTGAGCTTGCAAGGGAATGCCCTGTTCGATGTAGCCGGCAACCACAAGCGGCCGTTCATAATTGAAACCGAAGATACACGTATCGAAGTGTTAGGGACGGCCTTCAATGTGAAAAGTAACGATAGCACTCCTTTCGAACTGTCTGTACAGCGAGGGGAAGTAAAAGTGACGTTGAAGAAGGACGGACAGGACATCCATGTAAAAGCCGGGGAAACCGTCACGCTCCTCTCCCGAAGACTGCAATTGAGCATGACGCCCGATCCGGCACTATTCGACCGCTATACCAAACGAATCAGGTTCAAAGACGAAAAATTAGGCAATATCCTGCGGGTGATCAATCTGCAAAATCCGGATATCCGGTTGGAAACGACACCAGAGCTATGGAACCGGACGCTTACCGTCACCTTCTCCAATGATACACCCGAAGCGATGGCTGAACTGATCTGCCTTGCCCTCGATTTGAAGAAAACACGACAGGACAACATGATCCTTTTATTCAATTGACAATTAAATGTTATTTATATAGTGAAGCTAATGATTCAGATTTTTCGCCTTCTCTGTCTGTGCTTTTGGATGCTTTTGCTTCCGACAGGCCTGTTATGCGCAGAGGGAGGCGATGATGTTTTGGCCCGCATGATTCACTTATCCAAAGAAAAAAATACCGTCTACCGCCTGCTTGACAAAGTATCGGAACAAACCGGCTTTCTCTTTATCTATGACAGCAAGCTGATCGATAATGAAAAAACGGTACGCATCCCGAAAGGAGACTACACCATCCGGCAGGCAATTTACCTGATCACAGGAAACAAAGAACTGAGCTTGCGTGTGATAGGCGATCACATCCTGATCTCCGGGCCGCAACCTGCCAGGCAAACAGCCATTCCCGAGACCATTCCTCCGAAAGAGGCAGACAACTATTTTATTGTCAAAGGAATCCTACAAGACCAACAGACGAATGAACCGATCAAGGCGGGCACTATAGGAGTCCTTGCTACTTCAATCGGCAGCATCACCAATGCAAACGGGGAGTTCCGGCTCACGCTGCCCGACTCGCTTCGCCGGTCTACGCTCTACTTCTCCCACTTAGGCTACGAACCCCGCAAGATAGAGGCCTCTCTTCTCGCCGGACAACACACGGTGATCACGCTCGATGCCAAAATAATCCCGATCCAAGAAGTCGTAGTGCGCATCGTCAACCCACTCCGCCTGCTTCGAGACATGAAAGAAAACATCCGGAAAAACTACCCGCAATCACCCGCTTACCTGACTACTTTCTACCGGGAAGGAATCGAACGAAAAAATAAATTCGTAGGATTGACGGAAGCTGTATTCAAAATTTACAAATCGGCCTACAAGCCCAATCCGGCACCGGACCAGGTCAAACTGCTCAAAATGCGCCGGATCATCAGCCAGCAGGAAAAAGACACGATCATCGCCCGGATGAAGTCGGGAATCAACGCCAGCCTGAGCCTGGACTTGATAAAAGAATTGCCTGACTTCCTTCTGACAGATGAAAAGATAGAGTCTTATATGTATGCATCTTCCGATATCGCCGTGATCGACGACCGGTTAGCCCATGTGATCTATTTCGAACAAAAAGGAAACATCAACTCCGCCCTTTACCGGGGAGAACTGTATATCGACACGGAAAACAACACATTGCTCCGCGCCCATTTCGAAATCAACCCCAAATACATTAAACAGGCTACCGGGATGCTGGTGGAAAAAAAGAGTCGCAACCTAAAGATCACTCCCCAAAAAGTGATCTATACCGTAACATACAAACCTTACAACGGCCAATATTACATCAACCATGTCCGAGGCGACCTCTTTTTCAGGATAAAGAAAAGGAAACAACTGTTCGGAACTTTCCCACTGCATACCTGGTTCGAGATGGTTACCTGCAAAATAGACACGAACCGAGTAAGCCGCTTTGCCCGTAGCGAAGCATTACCGACACGGACAATCTTTGCGGAAACCCGATTTACTTACGATGAAAAGTTCTGGGGCAACTTCAACATGATCCCACCTGAAGAAAAACTCAATGATGCGATTGGGAAAATATCGTCAAAAATAGAAGAAACAAAAGAGTAACCCTCTAAAAATCATAAAGAGGACCTTTTCTCAAAGGTCCTCTTTATAGGTTTTAATAGGTATTAGTCTTTAAGGCAAAAAGATTGTTTAGGTTATCTGCTTGCAAAGATGAGGCATTTTAAATTACTGAACAAATAAAAAAAGATATTATAAAACACATTTTTAAGATTATCGAAACTTATTTGCAGCTTCTTCTATTTTTTAACAATATAGGACTGCTGCCGAAATACTGGTTCAGAGACGTTAAAACCACCTCATATCTTTGATTATGAAGCAAATTAATACATAATATTTTTATTTCACAACAAAAAAGTTCATTTTTACGATAGATCCTCCCCTGATCTTTGTTTTAAATACATACAAACAGTTACAGATATTTTTAATATTTCAATACATTAAGTACCGCTTCGGAACCCGATTTTTTCAGTAAATTTGCACCTTGTACCGAGGTGACATTAGGTGCAGGCATAATATTCTAAAACAGTTTTATCGTATGTATACCGTTATCAAACGTATGGAGATTTCGGCAGCTCACAGTCTGTCGCTTTCCTATCCGAGCAAATGCGAATATCTGCATGGTCACAACTGGATTATCACCGTGCATTGCCGTTCCAAAGAATTAAACACAGATGGCATGGTGATCGATTTCACCCATATCAAGCAGGTCGTAAAAGATCAGCTCGATCACCGGAACCTCAACGAGGTGCTCCCTTTTAACCCGACAGCCGAGAATATCGCCCAGTGGATATGCGACCAGCTTCCCACCTGCTACAAAGTAGAAGTTCAGGAATCAGAAGGAAACACGGCAATCTATGAGAAAGATTAACGAGATATTCTACAGTCTCCAAGGAGAAGGTTTCCATACGGGTACGCCTGCCGTTTTCGTCCGCTTCTCCGGATGCAACCTGAAATGCAGTTTTTGTGATACCCGACACGAGGAAGGGATCTTGATGTCTGATGAAGATATTTTACAAGCTATTTCAGCCTTTCCTTCAAATGTCGTTATCTTGACAGGAGGCGAACCTTCGCTCTGGATCGACCAGACTTTTATCGATCTGCTACACATGGCAGGAAAATATATTTGCATCGAGACTAACGGGACAAACCCGTTGCCGGAAGGCATCGACTGGGTGACCTGTTCCCCGAAAGGGTTTCCCTTGAGGCTGACACATATAGATGAGATCAAAGTGGTCTATACAGGACAGGACCTGACGGAATACGCCGGTTTGAAAGCAACCTGGCATTTCCTCCAACCCTGTTCCTGCCTGAATACAAAAGAGGTGGTAGAGTACATCCTCCACCACCCCCAATGGCACCTCAGCTTGCAAACGCACAAACTTATTGATATCAGTTGAAAGGTGAAAGTTATAAAGAGACGTAAAATTAACTTTCACCTTTCACCTTTCAACTATACCGAGCTTCCATCCCGCGAACCTCATCATTCACCCGTCCATTGTCATAGGCCAGTTGCCCGTTGACGAATGTTTTCCAAACGGCATGATGGAATGTATAGCCTTCGAAAGGAGACCAACCGCATTTATACAGTATATTTTCTTTTGCCACTGTCCAGGTTTCTTTCGGATCGACCAAGACAAGGTCGGCATAATAACCTGGACGGATATAGCCACGGCGATCCACGCGGAAAAGTTCTGAAGGCATGTGAGCCATCTTTTCCACCACTTTTTCGTAAGTGAAACGGCCTTCCATCGCCAATTCCAGCATAACAATAAGCGAATGCTGGATCAGCGGACCTCCGGAAGCGGCTTTCAGGCAACTTCCCTCCTTTTCGGAAAGGAGATGCGGGGCATGGTCGGTCGCCACAATATCGATTGTGTTGTTATTAACGGCTTCACGCAGTGCCGTACGGTCTGCCAGCGTCTTAATCGACGGGTTCCATTTGATACGGTTTCCGAACTGTTCATAATCGCCATCGTGAAACCAAAGATGATGCACACATACTTCACCTGTGATCTTCTTTTCACTAATCGGAAGCTTATTACTCAACAAAGAAAGTTCTTTTGCTGTCGAAAGATGCAGAATATGCAGACGGGAACCGAGACGGGTAGCCAGTTCAACTGCCTCGGACGAGGAAGCATAGCAGGCTTCCTCGCTACGGATCTTACTATGGAAGGAGATATCCAAGTCGTCACCGTGCAAGCCCGTATAATGAGCGATGTTCCGTTTGATGACCTCCTCCTTTTCGGCATGGATAGCGATAAGCATCCCGGCTTCGCCGAAAATACGTTCCAGGCTATCCTTCTTATCGACCAACATATTACCGGTGGAAGAACCGAGAAAGAGTTTCAGACCCGGCACACGGCTACGATCCAGTTTACGGATTTCATCCATATTGTCGTTCGTCCCGCCGAAGAAGAAGGAATAGTTAGCAACCGACATTTCAGCTCCCCGTTGCAATTTCCATTCCAGATCGGCAAGAGTTGTCGTCTGAGGCTTCGTATTCGGCATATCCATGAAGGTAGTCACCCCACCGGCTACAGCAGCACGGCTTTCGCTGGCGATATCGCCTTTATGCGTCAATCCCGGTTCACGGAAATGCACCTGATCGTCGATAGCACCCGGAAGCAAGTATTTACCTGTAGCATCTATCACGGTCGCATCACCGGACTCAGCCGGAATTGTCCCTTCATATACTGCGGCAATCTTATCATCTTCGATCAGTACCGAACCGGTGAAGGTGCGGCCTTCGTTAATGATAGTGGCGTTTTTTATCAGCGTTCTATTCATATTTCTTTTATTTTAGTCGTGACAAAGGTACGAAATTCTCCAGTTTTAATATTCCCAAAGAAGACGGGATATGGAAATCCGGTTCGGCAGCATCAGGGACGATCCAGGATGACCAGATCACGCGCTCCCCGGCATCGTCGAAATAATCGGCCCGGTAAACACCCATGCGGATTTCACCTTCCGGAGAAATCAACCCTAATTTTCTTAGCGTCTTCAACGAAATGCTCCCTTCCACACGGTAAGAATCTTTACCGACGGAAGTTGCCAACTTCAGATCCTTGAAGTTCCAGTTAAAATCAAACTTACGATAGTTATGCGCTTCATAATCCATCACTTTCCCCTTCGGATCGATCTCCGCACAATAATACGTCTTCATCTCCGGATCCTTGCTCATAAAAAACTCGATCCGGTCTCCATTACCGACAGAAGCCTCCGTCTTCTCGTCATTATAAACCAAAGTAGTATCAGACACCTCATACAGGAAATACAGGTTCTTTTGATCATGACAGGCATAAAAAGCGGTTTTGTCTTTTTCCGCCCCGTCCCAGGGAGCGATTAGACCAGTTACAGCCGAGACGTTTTTCCAGTCGTCTTGTTTACCATCCACTTTGATTCCTTTGGAAAAAGGAGCACTGATAAACGGTTGGGCAGAAATGCTTTTTCCCGGTTCATGGCAGGGAGGGAAGACGATCTTCACATCCTTCCCATTCATTTTGAGCGACAGGGAATGTTGCTTGTGTGTCGGATCGGCAGCTTCGATCAACCAATTTCCATTATGCAGACGGAACATATAAATACCCGGAGTCTGTAAATCGACCTGCAAGTCTTTTTGCAAGTTTACTACCTGCGGCTCATACGCCGTCACATAAAAACAGTTGCCGGCAGCAACAGCCTGAATGGGTGTGTCATTCCGGATCACCCGGATATCCTGTACTGCAAAAGCTGCGGTTTTTTCGGCGGTAGAAGCTGGAAGGATCAAATATTGGTAATCGGCGTTATCCTCTCTTCCATGATCGATATAGAGACTAACAATCTCTCCTTCTACCGTTTTAGGAGCATATGATCCCATAAAATCACACCAGCGCCCGGATCGCTTTTCCGAAATGGCCACATAGGCGGAAGGTTGTAACAGAATATACCCTGTGTTATCATGGAAGAAACGTTGTTCCTCCGGAGAAGAAACATACTTTCCCTGTACCGGCAACCAATTACCATCGGCATATCGGAGCAAATCGCCCCGTTTCACCCGCTGGTCTACAGATGTCGTAACCGCCAAAATGCTGTCCGAACGAATCCCGGCACCTAAGCAAAGGACATAATCGCGGGTAAAGATCCAGGACTTGTGCGCCTGCAAACCATCCCGATCCAAGACCATTGCCGTCATTCCGGTTTCACCATCCGTCACACCTCCGACAAAGGCAGTCTTATTCCTCACATGCGCCCCATAATTGAAAAAAGCAGGAACGGGAGCCTCGCTCTCATAAGCGGTAATGCCTGGAATCTTCCGCCAGTCCCAGAAAGGAAAAATATTCAGATACTCGTCACCACGACAGTACGTATAAAGAGCACCGTCGCCCATATAAAAGCCTTTCAAATTATCTTCGTTCACCAACTCCGTGCCGATCACCCGGTCAGAGGCCATCTTGACCGAAGCCATCCAGGTGGAGAAACGATGAACGGTCTGATCAGAATCCCAGAAATGTTTATGCCCGATGAAAGCACTACCTTTTCTTTCGGGAGCATAGTTATCTTTCAGGAACTCATTCATCTGCCGGATATCTTCAGCGGAACTGCCACGCATCAGGGCATTTGTGGCAAAAGCCAGACTGAATGCCTTGTGTATCTGCCCGCTATGAAACAATTGCCGGTCCAGTGCATTGACATCCATATACCCTTTCCAGACAATCCAACGATAGCCGTTCAGAAGGAAAGAATTCAAAATTCCCTGTTGTTCCTTGTTCAGGGCAAAAACGGTTCCCGCAAACAGGCCGGAATAAGAACTCATCTCCGTCAGGAAAGCCAATCCGTAGTTTCCGAATTGTTGCTGCGGTCCGTGCTGATGAAAGCTCCAGTCGCTTTTGATTCCTTCCTGCATACCAGTCGTAATCTCGGATACAATAGTATCACGGGCAGCCTTTACCAATTCGAAATCATCCTGCAACAGTCCACGCATCAACACATTCCCGGCAAGCCAGACTTTATTCTGTCCTGTCATGCCGAACTTGGCATTTTCCATCACCTCGATGGCGGCTTCCTTTTCCTCCGGGTTCAATTGTTCTTTCATTAGGAGGAAAGCTGGTCCCAATGTCTTGGGAACACCGATCTGGTTATACCACCAGTTCTTACAGACCGGTTTCTCCCGGAACCAGTAGCCCAATGCCAGGTGAATGACCGATTCGAGCTTCGGTTCCCAATGACAATCGCCCTCTTCAGCCCTGTACAGCTTGGCTAGTTCCAGCACCCGGTCGGCATGTTCCTTGACAGACCAGCCCGATCGTTTCTGGTCGTTATAGTTAATATCCGGCCAGGAACCGTCTTCTCGGATCGTTTCCATATATCCCGCTATTTTCTCCACGTTGAAAGGATAACGCTGGTGGAGTTCAACGACAACCTGATCGGATATTTCCGTTTCAGGCTGTATGCCTGACAAGAGTTCCACCAATGAAGCCATCCGGTCGTCATTCGATATAAAAGACTGGATATAGTTTTGTTGAAGCCGTTCCAATTCCTGTTGCGGTGTCTGTGCAAACAATGGAACCGCCACAAAAGAGAGTAGAAAAAAAGAGACTTTATTTCGTAAATTCATGGTATATATTATAGATTATTCATACAACTAATCCGCAGCCCAATTCAAGCTCCTA
>NZ_MNQY01000064.1:0-20112 GCF_001915675.1 Parabacteroides sp. merdae-related_45_40
AATAATATTGACATAGATATTTTATATTCATCTCAATGTAAACATCAAATTTATATGCAGTTACATCCATATATCAAGATTAAATGAAAGAGCCGTGGATGAATACCAACCATAATTTAAAACAAATGCCATATCAAGACTAAAAATTTACCTTGATACAGCATTTGCTTTAAACTAATAAGAAATCTACAATATCCGTTGATACAATTTCTTTTCCTGAGGTTGTATGGAAGTAAGATCAGCTATTTTCACCGGTTGGCCGGTCGCAATGCTGTTACGTGCCGCAATACCGACTAGACAAGCCAAAGCTCCATCGCGAACACTAGCACACTGCTTATACGGATCTTTTATCCCAGGTAAAAAAATCTGATCCTTTAGCAATGCATCCCCTCCGCCATGGCCAGACGTTCCGAATGGAATCTGGATATACTCACGTTTTCCAAAATTCTTAAACAAAACAAGTTCATCAAAATTCACATCCGAAGTCGGACGGGATTCCTGTATCCAAGCCTCTAAACGCCCTTTCGTTCCGTTAAAGGCTATACGATAACCTTCATAAGGGCTGTAGGTTGTCAGGGAATAAGCGACCTGCACGCCATTTTTATAACGAATCGTTGCCGCCATTTTATCAAAGATATTGACATCATTCTTAAACACGCATCCATCACGAAGATAACCATCATATTTTTCGTTGGCTACATATAAATCCATATAATTCTGATTTCGCGTTATATCGTAATAGAATTTACATTTGGAAGTATGAGGACAAGTACGGCAATTCTCTGCCCGGAACGTTCCGTTCTTACCATAATGATCCAAACTGCCCAATGCATACACACTTTCCGGATCACTGTCAATCCACCAATTCAGAAGGTCAAAGTGGTGACTGGCTTTATGCACCCACAAAGAACCGCTGCATTCTACCAAACGATGCCAACGACGAAAATAATCGGCGCCATGAGAAGTGTCCAGATACCAATGAAAATCAACAGAAGTGATATCGCCAATCTCACCGGCACGGAGTAATTCCCATATTTTCGCACGATGTGGAGAATAACGATAATTAAATGTCACACGGCAATTCTTTCCTGTCCGTTTTTCTGCATCCAAAATTGCCTGGATCTTCTTTTCATCCGTTGTCATCGGCTTTTCCGTAATGATATCCGCGCCAAGTTCCATTCCACGGATAATAAAATGATGATGAGTACTATCCATAGTCGTTACAATCAGCACATCAGGCCTGGTTCCCTTCATCATCTTTTCAAAATCCGTATAAGTAGGACAGGAAGCCCCGATAATCTTCTTACCGGTTTCCACACGACCTTCATTCTTATCGCAAAGACCTACAAACTCAATGTAGTCAGGATAACTTTTCATTAAGTCATATCCCCACATGGAAGTACCTCTTCCGCCAGTACCAACAATAGCAAGGCGAAGTTTTTTCCCAGCAACATTCGGATTTTCAACAGCTTTTGCCGCTACTTCCGATAATGGATTCAATAAGGCTGCCCCAGTTATAGCGCCTGTCGCAGCTAAAAAGTGTCGTCGTGATATTTTATTCATAACCATCATATTTAATAGAATTATTTATAACCTTTATTTTGAACGAACACATCCAAGTTCGTCACTTCATACAATGCATCTTGAGGAAGAGGACGATAGATATGATAATCCTTGATCAACGTAATATCCGGATTATGCTCTTTCACCCATTCCACCATTTTGCCGGAACGTTTCAACATATACCAGCGGTTCAATTCACACCCCAGTTCACGTGCACCTTCTTCCAAGATAAAATCCATATCCACATCAGCAGCTGTTACCTTCAAGGCACTTTCATGTCCATCGATCAAAGCCCTTTTTCTCAGTTGAGTAATCACCTCTGCCGCTTTTTCCGGTTGGTTGGTTCTTACATACGCTTCAGCCAAAGTTATATAGACTTCTCCAAGGCGCATCAGAATCAAGTCTTTAAAACCTTCTTCCCGCTTAGCCTCATCACGGCTTGGATCCAGATATTTTGTCATTGTATGATGGCAGGATCTACCGTTGATAGTCGGAATTCCGGTGTTAATATCATAAAGATCCGTAATATTGTCGACAATGATTCCCCTGTCTTCATAGCTTTTTACATATTCATCCGAAACAACATCCAGTGTCCGGATAAGTAACGTATCCGAATAGTCGGGCTCGTTATTCCAGTTATCCGGGATTCTGCACCACGCAGTCTGGAAAGTCTGTTCCCTACGTTTATCAAATTTATCGAAAAGACTGATATAATAATAGGTAGGCATCGTACAACGATATTCACGACCATACACGCGGGAATGACTCCATAATCCATCAATATTGATATTCGGGTTTTTAGCAGACTTGTTATACCAACCTACGAAATACCGATGCATACTATTCGCATCAATATCCGTAAGATCCATTCCGTTATACACCAAATCGCTTGTATATTGTATTGACCAGATAATCTCGTCATTTATCTGGTTATTCACGTCAAACACAGATGCATAATTATCCAAGAGTTTATAATTATAGTCATTAATAATTGAATTACATAACCTCACCACTTCATCATAACACTGTTGTTTTGTATAACCGGCTCCTGTAATAATCGCATCATCATAAGCAGCCAATGCCATCAATACACGCATTTTCAATGTTTTAGCAACTCCGATATTCATACGGCCCCATTGAGTATTCTGAGGTATATCCAAATATTGGAAAGCAATATCCAAATCTTCCAATATTTTCTTGTAAAAGACAGCAATACCCGGTTGGTATCCTTCTGTTATTACCGATTGGGACGGAGTATCCGCATAATGGGACGCAGGACCATATGTCTCGACAATCATAAACAAGTAAAAAGCACGCAAAGCATGAACCTCCGATATCAGTTGGTTCTTTTTTTCCTCATGTGCAATAGGAGTTTCCTGTATATACTGAACTCCCAGATTTGCAACATTCAATCCCTTATAAAGATATTTCCAATACTGGGAATTCCAACGATTAGAGATCATGAGAGGGTCATTATAAATCATAGCCTCTTCATAAGGCCAACCGACACCATTGGTTGCATAAGTCGTCAAATCCGTTCCACAATCAGCAAACTTATACAAACGTTCTGTCAGATAACGATTCCGTTGATAGATACTCAAGATAAGTGATTCAACCCCTTCTTCTGTTTTCGCATACGTATCGCTGATCAACCCTTTTGGTTCTTCTTCCAGAAAATCACATGAAAAGGAACTTGCAGATAATACGATTAATAAAAAAATTGCTATGTTTTTCATAATACATGACTTATTAGAATGTTACATTAACTCCGAAATTATAACTACTGGGAACCGTATAATTAATATCAGGTTGTTCAGGTATAATATCAAACTCCGCTGCTCTATACAAATAACCTATATTTCTCATTTGCACATAGAAACGTAATTTCCTGATTGGAACCTTCTTTGACAGCAGATTCTCGAAACTATACCCTAATGTTATATCCTGAATTTTAATATGGTCGCCTTTCTGATAGCCATTAGAGGTACGATAGGTATCATAACCGCTCGCTTGATCCGCACGAGGATAACTATTTGTCGGATTATCCGGAGTCCAATAATCTACTGCCGGCAACCATCTCTGCCCGTCCATCGTGATATCATCATATGGAGCCGGCTTAACCAAATACCCCCATCTTGAGTTCAGATTGAAAGAAAAATCAAAATTCTTATATTGAACATTCGCACCTAATGAAGCAATCCACTTCGGACGAACCTGCCCCAAGATTATGCGATCATCCGCAGCACTAATCGAACCATCTCCATTTTGATCTTTAACCTTGATATCCCCTACCTTAGCATTATATTTAGCAGCAGCCTCTTCTTCACCCAACTGCCAGATACCAATTTTCTCATAATCATAGAACACACCTAAAGGTTCTCCGATAAACCATTTATTATTAGGTAAATCTTCTCCACTGATCAAAGCTGTAATCTTTTCCCAGTTTCTGGAAGCATTCAATGAAAAATCGACATTCAAATCTTTTGTCCTTACCGGATTATAATTTAGGTTAAACTCAACTCCTGAAGTTTCCGTCTCCCCGATATTCTGCCAAATATCATTGAAACCGGTAAATGAAGGAATCGTCCTCTTCATCAACAAATCACTCGTCTTTGTATTATAATACTCGACATAACCATTCAATTTATTATTGAATAATCCGAAATCAACCCCTGCATTTACAGTTTTGGATATTTCCCAGCCAAGATCAAGATTCACAATCGAAGTTGGGCTATATACATAGAACTTATTAGATGAATCTTCTCCAAACAGATAAGCATACTGTGACAAAGAAGCAAGTGTTTGATAGGGTGAAATAGCCGTATTACCAACAGTACCATAAGAGACACGAAGCTTAAGGCTATTAATCCAATTCACATTCTGCATAAAGCTTTCATCCTTCATGCTCCAACTGACTCCTCCTGAAGGGAAAACAGCCCATTGGTTTCCTTTTGCCAAACGAGACGAACCATCTGTTCTGAATGCTATATTGAAATAATATTTATTCTTATAATTATAGCGCAAACGGCCTAAGACAGATGCCAGAGCCCAGTTTTCAAAACTACTTCCGATTTTTATATTTTCCGTGTTGGAACCTAAATTATGATAAGATGTATACTCTACCGGCTGGTTATCTCCGGATAAAGTACCTTTATCATATCTCCGGCTCTGCATTTCACCAACAAGGTCAACGACCAAATTATGATCTCCGAAACTATTATCATACGTAATAATATGGTTTAGTGTCCACTGATCATAATTATTATACTCTTTACCGGAGTTCGTCTTGACACCTTTGCCCTTGTATGAATCTTTACCATAAAAATACCCCCGCTTATAATCCGAGAAAATATAACCGAAGTTTGTATGCATACTCAGCCATTTATTTATCTTTATATGCGAAGTTAGATTAAGGTTCAATAAATTGCTTTGGGCATCATCTGCAAACTGTCCGGGTACATCATTTGCCAACGGGTTATAACCGGATGTGTTCAACGGATTCGGGAAATAATTAAGATCACCATTCTCCAAATACGGATCAGACAACGGTGTCATATACAATATTTCGTTATTGATTTTCTGGAATCCGGATATATTATTTCGTTTCAATCGAACAGTCGTACCCAATGTCCAGAAGTCTGCTAAATCATGATCAGCCGTCAATGTCAAATTATAGTTCTCAGCATCATTCGTTTTATAGTAGCCCTGTTCTTTATCATATTTAAATGATAACAGTAACCGAGTCTTCTCGCCACTATTGCTAATGCTCAGATGATAACTTTGTGTCAAAGCATTACGATACAATAAATCCTGCCAGTCAGTATAATTGCCATTTTTTATCATATCAAGTTCGGACTGAGTGAAAACATCCTCATCTGTGAACGGGGTATCCCATCCGTGAGCATACCTGTATCCGTCACGCCTGAACTGTACATATTCTTCCCCAGACTGCAAAGGCATCATATGAGGAACGTTCAAACCGATATAAGAGTTAAAATTCACTTCACGATTCACTCCTTTCTTTCCTCTTTTAGTCGTTACCAAAATGACACCATTTGCGCCCATAGAACCATAAATGGCGGAACTTGCTGCGTCTTTCAACACTTCAATTGATTCAATATCATAAGTATTTACACTCCCCAAGCTTCCGGGAATACCGTCCACTATGATCAGCGGATTATTTCCTGCATTTAAAGATCTTGCTCCACGGATATAAATTTGCTGATCATCTCCTGCATATCGTGCCGACTGAATATCCAGACCGGCTACTTTTCCCTGCAAGGCATCTTGGACATTGCTTGTTGAAGCAGCACTAATGGTCGATCCTTTGACTGTAGACATAGCACTTACAATATCTCTTTTTCTGGATGTACCATAACCGATCACAACAATTTCATCTAAATTCTCCGTATTCTCAGCCAAAGAAATATTCAATATGTTCTTCCCGTCCACCCTTATCTCTTTGGTATCATAACCGATATAGGAAACCAAGAGAACAGCCGAAGGAGAAATATCCAGACTATATTGACCATTCAAATCGGTAACAGTACCATTCGTCGTCCCCTTCTCCACAACATTCGCGCCGATGATCGGTTCTCCTTTTTCATCTTTGACAATACCTGTGACTTTTTTTGTTTCGGAAGATGCCGGGGCTTTTCTGGAAATGATTACATGGCCGTTGCTGAATGTGACGGAACAGTTCATGCCTTCCAGCAATTGTTCCAGGACATTCTTGACGTTGTCGCCGACTGGTACTTTCTTGATCACGCGTGAATCGTTGACATCTTGCGTGTTGTAATCTACGAAGAGTTTCGTTTGTTGTTCGATTTGCTTGAAAGCCGCCTTTAAGGTTAAATTATTGCCAGACAAACGAACCTGTTGATTTTGAGCAAATACGAACGAGCTACCAAAAGACAGAGCTCCAATTATACATAGGCGGGAAAGCGTTTTTCCCGCTTTTATAGGTATTAGATTAGTTAATTTCATATATTTGTATGTTTGAAAATTGAATATTAATTATTTTCAACGTTTTACGTTGAGTCCCAAAAAGTCACAATTCGGTTTCAAACGCCGGAAAGAGGGATTTTCGCACTTTCGTTCTTTCCGGTTTTCTTTTGTTCATCCTGTTCCTCTCCTCTCCTTTTAATTTATAAATACAACATTTCCCTTTATCTTGAAACGAATGCCGATCAACTGCTGCAAAACAGCCAGCACATCCTCCAGGGTTTCATGCGGGGCAAACTTGACGTTGTAATGCTCGTCCGCATATTTCTGGGAATTATAATGGATCGTCACGTTAAACTTCCGTTCCAGCGAAGCCATCAGATGGCTGAAAGAAACATTCTCGTAAATCAGGTAGCCGCTACGCTCCATCTTATAAAGCAAAGCATCGACCGGCCGGACCGTTACCGTATGCGCCGCATGCGAATAAACCAGACGTTCGTTCGGCTTCAAGATAGTCGGCCGGTGTTCGCCTGCCTTTACATCCACTTTGACACTCCCCTCTTCCAGGATCGTGCTCGTGCAAGAATCAGCTGGATAGGAAGCTACTGTAAATACCGTACCCAAAGCCTGCACGTCCAGATAAGTCGTCTTCACAATAAAAGGTTTTTCCGTGTTTTTCCGAACCGTGAACGACGCTTCGCCAGTCAGGTAAACCGTACGGGTTTCCGTATCCGTAAAGTCTTTCGGGTAAACGAGCAGTGAACCGGCATCGACCCATACCTGCGAACCATCCGGCAAAATGACCTGCCGGCTCTCGCCATAAGGAACAAACAACTCTGCCATCTCTACATGCCGGACAGGTTGTAGGCGGTCCGTAACAAAAAAGGTCGCTGCTCCCGTCAATAGCATCAATGCAATTACCGCTGCATATTTGATCCACCCGCGATACATCGGGACAGTATTCCGACGGACCGGTTCAACCTGTAAATGTCTTTGCAGGGCATCCCAGTCTTCGCGGGTCTCAGCAGTCGCCTCTGCAGGCAAATGTTCCCAAAAGGCCTGCAACATATCGCTCTTTTCAGAAGCTCCGCCTTCCGCCCGTAGCCAGCGGCCGAACAGGACACGTCCCGAACGGGAGAAATGCTTTCCGAAATAAAGCTGTATGATTCGTTTTATATTATTATCATTTGTCATAAAATCCCATGCTTTATAATGGAGTCGGTTTGCTGTGGGAGTACACACAATCGAATATGCCTTTTTTCTCAACTTTCTTTCATTCTGTTTGGCTGATTTGATTTAAGTGTAGTTTGTTTTCGACAATGTCGAGATCATATTTGACAATACAGTCCAAGTGTGCAAAAGAAAAAATAGATAAAGGACTTTTCGAAGAATGGCAAGGGCAGCGGTCAAGTGATTTTCCACTGTCCGTTTACTGATATCGAGGCGCTTGGCGATTTCGTCATTAGACAAACCTTCCTCACGGCTCATCCGGTATATTTTGCTTCGCTGGGGAGACATGCGCTCGACCGTACGGTTGATGATCGATTGCAGCTCGCGGACGAACAAGGTTTCTTCCTCTGATTCGGCTTGGCAAGCATCCTGCAGGTATTCGTTCGTATATTTTTCCGAGACAATGAGACGGTCGAAATAGTCGTACACGGTAAAACGCGCCATCTGGAATAGATAGGAGGAAAAAGAACGGACATTTTTAAGTTTTTCACGGTCTTTCCACAACGAGAGAAACAAATCCTGGGCCATATCACGACTGACTTCCTTATCGTGTGTCAGACCGATAAGGAAATTTACCAACCGAGGTTGGTACTGGAAAAATAGATGCTCGAAAGCTTCCACATTTCCGGCAGCGATCTCCTTCAACTTATTTTGCTCCTCTGGTAATTCCATAATAGATGCGAAATAGCGAAAAATATCAGAATAATCAAAATAAAAGTTTGCAACTCAGTTGCATTAATTTTGTTGTACTTTTACCGTATCGAGAAAAAGAGTAAAGTCATGTGCCGCCCGAATTCTTATATTGCAGAAACTGTCGGAACAAACATATCCCATTTCCTTGCTCGAATTGGAGGCACAACTGGAAACATTGGACAAATCAACCATTTCACGCTCTTTAGCGATCTTGTTGGAGCATCACGCCATCCACGCTTTCGAGGACGGAAGCGGGTCGATGAAATATGAAATCTGCCGGAGCGACACCGAGACGTGTTTTATTGAAAACAGGCATATCCATTTCTACTGTGAGGTTTGTCACAAGACCTATTGTATGGATCATATAAAAATCCCGGTCGTGCAGTTGCCCGAAGGCTTCATCATGGATACGATCAACTACACGGTCAAAGGAATCTGCCCGGCATGCAAGTCCCCAAATCTGTAAAACGCAATCGAGTTGCAAAAATATCTTCGGTTCTTTGCATCGGAATAATAAAAACAGATTGAATCATGGAAGCTAAAACAACTTGCCACTCAGGATGCAGTTGCGGACATAATAAAGGAGAAGAACACCCGAACGTGGTATTGCCGATCCTGTCTTTCATCCTGCTCATTGTGGGGCTCATCTTAGACCATACCGGACAAGGCTGGTTCTCGCCGACAGTAAAACTCGTCTGGTATCTGGCTGCTTTCCTCCCAGTAGGACTGCCTGTCATACGGGAAGCTTATCACGAGGCTTTGCGAAAAGACTTCTTCACCGAGTTTACATTGATGTCGGTCGCTTCGACCGGAGCTTTCAGCATCGGCGAATATCCGGAGGCTGTAGCTGTCATGCTTTTTTATACGGTTGGAGAAATGCTGCAAAACAGGGCTGTCGAACGTGCTTCACAAAATATCAGCCGTCTGCTTGATGTCCGTCCCGAACGTACGGACGTATTTCGTGAAGGTAATTATATCAATGTCTCCCCGAAAGAGGTACGGACAGGTGAACGAATCGAGGTAAAACCAGGCGGACGCATACCGCTCGACGGGATTTTACAGGAAACCGAAGTATCGTTCGACACCTCCGCCCTGACAGGCGAAAGCATGCCCCGCATACTTCGGAAAGGGGATGAAGTCCTGGCGGGAATGATCGTACTGGGACAAACCGTCCGCATAGAAGTGAACCGTCCCTATGAACAAAGCGCATTAGCCCGCATTTTAGTGCTGGTGAAAGATGCAGCCGAGCGTAAAGCTCCTGCCGAACTGTTCATTCGTCGGTTCGCACGGTTCTATACGCCTGCCGTGATCGTGTTGGCTTTGCTGATCGTCACGGTTCCGGCATTTGCCGGATTGATGATGCCGTCTTTCCAATACGTTTTTCATGACTGGTTGTACCGGGGATTGGTCTTTTTAGTTATCTCCTGTCCGTGTGCCTTGGTAATCAGCGTACCGTTGGGATATTTCGGAGGTATCGGAGCGGCGTCACGTGCCGGTATCTTGTTCAAGGGTGGTAATTATCTGGATGCCATCACCCGGATAAATACCATTGTATTCGACAAAACAGGTACATTGACCACTGGCCGCTTCGACGTGACGGATATACAGGCGCATAGAATTTCCGAGTCGGAACTATTGACCTTGCTTTTATCCGTCGAACAGAAAAGTACCCACCCGATCGCACAAGCGATCGTCCGCTACGCAAAGAAACAGAATATCTCTGCAGCAAGCGTATCGGAGATGCATGAACTGGCCGGACACGGCGTGGAGGCCGTCATCGGTGGACAGGAAGTGCTTGTCGGGAATATCCGCTTAATGAAAGAGCGCGGGATTTCCATCCCCGAAGAGTTGTCCGACCAAGTAGCGACCGTAGTTATCTGCGCCATCGATAAAAAATATGCCGGCCATCTGCTATTGTCCGATACGTTGAAAGACGATGCCGTAGAGGCGATTGCCAAACTGAGGAAGTTAGGAGTGACGGATATCCGTTTGCTGTCGGGTGATAAAAAAGAGATTGTCAAATCTTTTGCCAGACGTTTAGGTATCGACCAGGCATACGGAAACCTGTTGCCGGAGGATAAGGCGGCACATATCTGGGAAATGGTTGAAGAGCCGGGCAAATCCGTAGCTTTTGTCGGAGACGGAATGAATGATGCTCCGGTATTGGCACTAAGCCATGTAGGGATTGCGATGGGCGGACTCGGTTCGGATGCGGCAATCGAGAGTGCCGACGTCGTTATCCAGAACGACCAACCGTCCAAGGTGGCGACCGCCATCACGATCGGGCGCAAGACACGTACGATTGTCCATCAGAATATCATAGGGGCACTTGTTGTAAAAGGGATTGTGCTGTCGGCAGGTGCATTGGGATACGCCACGTTGTGGGGGGCAGTCTTTGCTGATGTCGGTGTCGCTCTGCTGGCAGTCCTCAACTCGGTCCGCATACTGAACAGGAAGGTATGGTAAAACGGGGATGTGTCAACATCTCCTTGTCCCCGCACTTGATGCGGGGACACAAAAGGACAGACCTTATCAATCGGATTTTTATAAGGTCGGTTTTAATGCGATCCCGCGTCAAGCACGGGAACAGGACAGTTTTGACATACCCTCATACATTTTGACACGCAGCCTCGTTTATGATCGTTTTTCACTTTCCTTTCAGAAAAGGTTTTCCATTTTTCCAAACCACCTCTTCCTGTGTGATATACCAGGTTTTTCCGTTATCGTTATTTCCCTGATAGAACAGATAAGTTCGACCGTCCAAATCGGTAAAAATATGAGGATGGCCGGATTCGCTGGAATTCCATTCGCCGGGTTTGCCGTTCTTAAGGAAAGGTTCTTCCGAAAGACGTTTCCAGACAATGCCGTCTTCGCTTTCCGCCACTCCGATCTGTTGAGGGGCATTATTGTAAGCTCCGGCATAAAACATATAAAGTTTGTCACCTTTCTTTGCGATCGAAGCCCCTTCGATACATTTTCCTTCCCACGGATACACGGGATACAGGATAGAGGAATCCGTTACCTGTACCCAGTCTTCCCGGTTGAAATTGGTATTGCTCGGAGCAACAGCTACTCCCTGCATCTGGATGTCGTAGTTTTTATCGCGGGTTGCAAAATAGAGGAAATAGCGTCCTTTGAACTCACACACTTCCGCATCTATGGCACGCCCACAAGTCCAATCTCCGACCGGATGGAAAATCGGATTCGTCGGATTCCTTCTAAAATGAATGCCGTCATCCGATATGGCATGGCAGATGGCATCTTTCTTCCCATTCCCGTATGTCTGATAAAACAAATGCACCTTTCCATCCTTCACCAACGCACCGGGTGCACAAAGTCCTTTCTTCTCATAATCAGCTTCGGGAGCAGGCGTGATCTCGCCCACCTTCGTCCAGTTCATCAAATCCTTACTCTCCGCAATCCCAATATTCCATCCGGAATCAGGTTCCCCCTTCATCGGCGGAATGGAATGGTACATCAAATAGCGCCCCTTAAAATTAACCACATGCGGATCTTTCGAATAAGGAACCCCGACACGGGAGGTATCGCCGTATAACATGAGGGGACGAGCAGAAGAGCCCTGTGATAAAATTAACTGAAAGTTTCCCCATAACAATAGAATAATCAAAACAAGTTGCTTCATAAATACTATCTGATCTTTTTTAATTGACAAATGTAACTAATATTCTTCTAAATAAATTCGTAAATCGGATTTACAATAAATGATACAGCCTATCCTTCTATCCTTTTGCCATTAAACAGGGAAACAAAGGGCAAGCCATATACATTATTTATTTCAAGTAAGGTTTACCATCCTTCCATAAAACTTCTTGCTGTGTAATATACCAAGTCTTACCATGATCATTATTACCTTGATAGAACAAATAAGTCCGTCCGTCAAGATCGGTAAAAAGGTGAGGATGACCAGATTCACTTGAATTCCATTCTCCCGGTTTTCCATTTCGTAAAAAAGGTTCTTCCGACAGACGTTTCCAGTTCAAACCATCTTCACTGACAGCAACCCCGATCTGCTGAGGAGCATTATTATAAGCTCCGGCATAAAACATATACAGTTTATTATCCTTCTTAACAATCGAGGCACCTTCAATACATTCTCCCTCCCAATCACACTCTGGATACAAGATCGATTTATCACAAGCTTGTGTCCAGTCTTCCCTGTTAAAATCAGTATTCAAAGAAGCTGTTGCCACTCCTTGCATTTGTATTTTAAAATCCTTGTCACGAGTTGCAAAATAAAGAAAATACTTTCCATTGAATTCACAAACTTCAGCATCAATAGCCCGTCCACAGTTCCAATCACCCGTCGGATGAAAAACCGGATTACTCGGGTCGCGATCAAAGTGGATACCATCAGTTGACACAGCATGACAGATTGCATCATTTTTTCCATTTCCATAGGTTTGATAAAACAAATGAATTTTACCATCCCGAACTAAAGCACCAGGTGCACAAAGCCCATTCTTTTCATAAACGGCATTCTTTTCCGGCGTTATTTCACCGACTTTCGACCAATTAACCAAATCTTTACTGGATGCGATGCCAATGTTAGCACCAGAACCAGATACATCCAACCTCGGTGGAAGCGTATAATACATCAAATAACGTCCCTGAAAATTCACGACATGCGGATCTTTTGAAAAAGGAACTCCACGACGAGAAGTATCTTCATACATCATCCTCGGTTGCTGGGGTTTACCCAGCAACGAGAAAAACAAACAAGTCAATAATAAAACATATACTCTCATTTTTATTGATTCTAAATGATTAATTGCCATAACCAGGATTCTGGGTAAATTCCTCCGGATTCGAAACATTTGTCAACTGATCACGCGGTATCGGGCGTAATACATGATAATCTTTAAATTTCCCTGCAGTCATAGGACTGATTTCAGGATCATTCATACGCTCCATCAATTTGTCCGTCCGTTTCAAATCATACCAACGATGCATTTCTCCCATCAATTCACGAGCTCTTTCATCCAAAATAAAGTCAATCGTCACATCGGAAGACTTAATCTCCATCTCCGCTTCATGCCCAGGTACAGCGGCACGGCGACGAACTACATTAATATATTCAGCTGCTTTCTGAGCATTTCCAGACAGGAATGCAGCTTCAGCAGCCAACAAATATGTATCAGCCAAACGATAAACAAAAACATTACGCGATCCGGCTGTCCAGTTAACTTCTGGACGCAGGGGATCCAAATGTTTCACCAAATAAGCATACATTTTATAAGAAGTAAAACGAGTATTCGACGGCCATTCCGCATTCGGATTCTGCTCAGACTGGACATCCATCAGAGGATCGATTTGTTCACGCATATATTCCGGAAGAAATACCAAAACAGGCCAAACTTCTTTAATCTGTTCCGGTGTCCAAGGTTCTCTTGGATCAATCATGGCCAACTCTCCTTTTGTCCAAACCTTTTCTTCCACTTTTTTGGTAAACGGGCTGAAAACATTCTCCGTCACAGAATTTTCCGTTACATTCCACCGAGAAATAAAACAATCATCCCAACGTTGATCTTTCGTTTTGTCAAACAAACTTATTGCAAAATCAGAAGAACGCTCACGGCTCCAAGGTCTGCCATACTCAATAACTCTCTTTACAGCAGGATGTTCTTCCGAATAGGCTGAACAAAAGTACATATGGGCTGTATTACCATCTCCATTTAATTCCGCATTTTGCGTATACAAAACAGAGAAAAGGACTTCCGAATTATTTTTATTATTGATATCCCATAATTCTGCGTGCGATTTAACCAACGAATATTTACCAGAATTGATCACCTGCTCGGCATAATTCAAAGCTTTTTTCAAATCGTCATCACTCCGTTTCAAAGTAAGATACACTCTCGACAGATGGTGCATAGCTGCATATTTTGTTATATGCCCGAATTCAGATGCCTGGTAAGTTTCCGGCAAGTTTTCTACAGCAAATTCCAAGTCTGTAACAATTTGATTCCAAACTTCATCTACTTTTGTTTTATGTGCAGTAGTCTCTACTGAATTTGTCGGCTTCAACGGCATAGGAATATCACCAAACTGCTGTACCAGATGATAAAAATAGTGTGCTCTGATAAATAACGATTCTGCAAGAAAACGTGTTTTTAGATCTTCATCCAATCCAGGAATATCATTATTTTCCAGACTCTCAATAACTGCATTACACTGATTCACGGATTTATAACAACTATACCAGAAACTCCTGACATCAGCATTTGTCGCATCAATCGTCCAATTATACCATTGCTCATGTCCTTGATGACCGATCCATATATCCGAAGGACCTTCACACATATAAATCAAGTATTCCTGTATATACATTCCCCTTAAGGTTGAATACAATCCATTGACACCATTGGTTATACCATCTTTCGTCGTATAAAAATTACCAACAGTCACTTTATTATAAGCCGTCTCATCCAAGAAGTCGCAAGACGACAAACATAGCAGAGACAACGAACCTATCAATATTTTATTTAGTATTTTCATATTCTACTTTCAATTAATCAGATTATTAGAAACTTGCATTTACTCCAAATATAAATGAGGTTAACGGACGGTGGTCTGTATAGCTATTACAGTTTTCCGGATCCAGTCCTACATAATCACTCTTTGTCCATGTATATGGATTTTCAACCATAAAATATACCCTGAATTTTTCACTATAAAACTTTTTCGAAATCTCTTTCGGTAAAGTATATCCCAAATTAATATTTTTCAGACGTATAAATGACAGATCCCGATAAGCATAATCACTTGACACCAATAACTCCTGTGGATTAGTTATCGCAGGTTTCGGACAAGCATTAGAAGGATTATCCGGTGTCCAAAAATCAACATCCAGATGATTATAACGAGTTGATCCAGCCTCGTCAGTCAATACTCCTAATAGCTGTCCATACTTCTGACGTGTATAGAAATAAACATTCAAATCGAAATTCTTATAATAGAATCCTGTAGAAAGTCCTGCTGTCCATTTGGGTATTTTATTGAATGTATGCAAATCGCCTTCATCATAAACCCCATTATTATTTACATCTTCTATTTTAGGATTACCAGGTTCACGTCCATACTTTGCCGCTTCCTCTTCTTCTCCATATTGCCAAACTCCTATATATTTATACAGACGTTCAACGTAGAGAGGTTGCCCAATGAACCATTTATTTCCCGGACTATCTTCCTTTCCATTGAACAACTCGACAATTTCATTCTTGTTATAGCCAAAAGTCAAATCTACTGTCCATCTGAAATCTTTTGTCACAACAGGTACAGTGTTCAAGGCTATTTCAATACCCGAATTACGTGTCTTACCTACATTTTGCCAAGTAAATTCATACCCTGTATTGATCGGCAAATTGCGTTTCATCAATAGATCACGTGTATTACGAATATATCCGTCAATAGAACCACTGATCCTGTTATTCAAGAAGCCAAAATCCACGCCGACATTATATTCTTCTGTACTTTCCCACCCCAATTGATTATTAGCCAACTCGGTAGGCAGATATCCCATTGCCGACTGCTCAGTTGTCCCGAAATAATACACATATTTACCTAAAGCTCCTTGTGTTGCATACTCAGAAATTGCTGTATTACCGGAATTACCCCAGCTCAAACGTAATTTCAGATTAGAAAGCCAATCAACTTCCCGAAGGAAAGACTCATCATTCATACGCCAAGCCAATGCAACAGACGGAAAGAAGTCCCATTTATTACCTTTTGCCAAACGAGAAGAGCCATCGTAACGTCCAGTCAATGTCAACAAATACCGATCCTTAAATGTATAATTAACTCTTCCCATAAATGACAACAAAGCCCATTTACGTACAGAAGAAAGACGTGTAAATACATCTGGTGCTTCATTCACATTAAACCACGAACCGTAATAAGGCATATCCTGTCCAGTCAAACCGACCAATTCTGCTTTATCTGTCTGCATATCATGCACCAACGATACATCCAAACTATGATCATTCAATACCTTCTTATAATTCAGGACATTCGTAAAAGTAATCTGTTGCTCGTTCGTTTTTTTGTATTCAGCAGACGGAGAAGCCAACTGGCGAGCTTGAGAAGTAGAACTCTTATAAACTCCATTCTCGATTGACGACAAGCCATATGTCAAACTTGTTCGGAATTTCAAGCCTTTGATTATTTCCCAATCTGCAAATAAGTTCAAAAGGATACGGGTACGTTTTTCTTTATTGTCTACATTATTCTTATCAGTATCAAACAAAGGATTCGAATGCAATACCGTCTGATACCAACCGCTATTGTAAAAGCGCATATCTCCATTCTCGTCATAAACCTCCGTTAGTGGATCAATAACTGTTCCATATTTCCAGACACTATTATCTCCATTATTACGAGTTGTCAATGCTAAAAGAGAAGAATAGCCTACCGTCAAGTTCTTTGCTAATTCCATATCCCCATTAATACGGGCAGAGAAACGTTCATATCCCATATTATCAATAATACTTTGGTCTTTATTATAACCTAACACTAACATATTACGGTTACGACCATTCGACTGGTTGATACTGACATTATGATCCGTTTTATAGCCCGTACCGCTAAACATCAAATCTTGCCAATCTACAAATTGTCCGGAGTTCAAGGCTTTTAATTGAATATCATCAAATATTTCCTTATCTGTCTTTCCATAATTAGCCATTCTTTTCCAGTCTGCATATTTTTCACCGCTCATCATATCATAATTTTTGAATGACTTGGACACACCGACATATCCGTCATAACTAACAGACAGTTTAGCTTCCTTACGGGCACGTTTTGTCGTAATGATAACAACACCATTTGCTCCTCGAGAACCATAAATAGCAGTGGATGATGCATCTTTCAAAACATCAATCGACTCGATTTCTGCCGGATTGATCTCATCGATCTTTCCTCCGAACGGAGCATCATCCACCACTATCAATGGATCATTGCCCGCATTGATCGAATTATATCCACGGATCACAATGGTAGAAGATGCTCCGGGAGAGTTTCCCATCGTAATATCCGCACCTGCAATTTTACCTTGCAATGCTTGCATAGGATCTTTCATCACAGCCTGATTCTGAATCGATGAAGAAGAAATCTGTGAAACAGATCCTGTTAGGTCACGTTTTTTGACAGAACCATAACCTACCACAACCACTTCATCCAAAGCTTGCGTATCTTCCTTCAATTGGATGTTCAATGTTGTCTTACCTTTACTAACCGCAACATCCTTGTCCAAATATCCGATGTACGTTATACTTAATTTGGAACCTTCGGATATCGACAAAGAGAAATTCCCATCCATATCCGTAATCGTACCATTAGACGTTCCCTTTTCAACAACATTCGCCCCAACAACTGGTTCGCCATTTTCATCTTTCACGATACCTTTCACAATGATCTGCTTTTGCTGAGTGATAGATGATCCTGCGGCTTCCTTCTTGGAAATCACAATCATCTTGCCCTGGACGGAATAAGACAATCCGTTATCCAATACGGCAGATAGAACTTCTTCCAAAGAAGCATCTTTAAAATCTCGCGTAATCTGCTTCCGTTCATTTACCTCGTCTTTCTTGTAAATGATGGAATACTGTAGTTCTTTCTCGACTTCCGCTAATACCGTTTTTAAAGGAACATTTTTAAATTGCCGGGTAATCCGCTGTGCATTCATGGAGGTAGCCCCAGAAAGCATCAAGGCAAGGATTAACGCCCTTCCTACATGTTTTCTATACATAAACCAATAAATTAAAGAATTAGATTTAATAATATATTAACAATTGCGCTATTGTTTTCTAATATAAATATCCCGGTCCCGCCGTTCATAACGGATCGGAATAATCTCGGATAGAGCGTGAAAGACATCTCCGACCGTCTCTTCATTGCGAAGTGATACGCGGAAAGCTATATCTTTTTCCAAGTCGTCTCCCAAATGAATCTGAACGTCATATTTACGGGATAGGCGGACTGCCAACTCATTGAGCGTGATTTTATCATATTCAACTCTCCCTTCTGTCCAGGATTTATATTGAGAAGCCTGAACCTTCTGACGGGAAAAACTTCCGTTTTGTTTGTCAAGACTCAGCAATTCTCCCGGTGCAACCGGAATATGCCTCCCTTTATATAAAATATCGATAGAGCCTTCCAATAATGTCGTTTTAGCAGAAATATCTTCAGGGTAAGAAGATACATTAAACTTTGTTCCTTTCACCAATACACTATACTGATCCGTTTTAACCACAAAAGGAGTTCCATCTGACTGTTTAGTCACTTCGAAATAAGCTTCACCAGTTAAAAAGACTTCCCTGTTTTTAGAATTGAAGTTACCGGCATACTGTAAGGAAGAACCGGCATTCAACCATACAACTGTTCCATCCGCCAGTATCAGCTTGCTTTTTTCTCCATAGGCAGTTTCTAAAGCAAACCGGTTATCGGTGGTTTCCGTATTCCGATAAAGATAGAAACTATATGTTCCACTCAATAATAGAACACATGCAATTGCAGCAACAGCGATAAACCGCTGCAATTGCATGTGTTTAGTACTAAACACACCATTCAGCGATTGACGCACCTGCATCCGGCGTTGCAACTGTTTCCATTCATTCGAAACTTCAGGAATCAGTTTATAGGAAAGCATCCACTCCTCCTCCCATTGGCGGAACATTCTTTCATTAGAAGGTGCATCATTCACAAACCGGAAAAGAATCTCTTCTTCGGAGGGAGTAATGCGTCCTTCAAAATAACGTATTGCCAACTGGTGATTATAGATCTCCTGCTCTTTCATAATTTTTGCTTTCTATATGATGTAACAACCCAAATGAATTTTACCCAACCCCCTTCCTGAAAAAAATTCCCCAAAACAAAAGAAACAGGACTTCGTTCATTCGGAAAGCAGCCAAGCTAATATCGCGATATAGACATCCAACGGATATTTATCTTTAAAATGTGCGGAAAAGCGTGCTAAGGCTTTGGCTATATGTTTTTCCACTGCAGTAGTCGATATTTGGAGAGCATCTGCGATCTCCCGGTTTTTCATTTTCTTAAAACGGCTCATCTCAAATACTTCACGGCAACGGGAAGGCAAATCACTCATAACAAGACTGATCTGTTGTTGCAATTCCTTATACAGAAGCGTATATTCCGGACTTAGGTTAAAGTCCCAATAATAAAGTTCTTCCTGCCCGACCACCCTATCCAAATGTTCCAGATTATGCTGCTCGACCAGTTGCAGATGCTTCAAATAATTCAGACAGGCATTCCTCACCATTGCGAAAAGAAGAGATGAAATGGAAACAGCTTCTATCAGATCACGTTTTTCCCAAAATCTCAAAAAACTCTCCTGTATGATATCCCTGACTGCTTCCTCATCCGTCACAAAACGAGCAGCATATCCCCGCAACCGAGGATAATAGCTATTGAACAGAAATTCGAATGCTTCGCCGTTTCCGTTCTTTATCTCCCGAAGAAGAGTCTTCTCGTCTGTGAAGTTTTTCATAATGATTATCTATTATGTTTCATCTCCTTATTCTTGCAATTATAGAAACCCTCTATATAGATATTCAAATCTTTGTCTATCTCAATGACGGCAAAACTATTATTTTCGGGAAGGCTTCCTTCTATCATTCCTTTCATTGTAAAATAGTGGATTCCATGCCG
>NZ_MNQY01000065.1:0-18773 GCF_001915675.1 Parabacteroides sp. merdae-related_45_40
CTTTATATATCGCAGTTTTCTTTATGTAAATCCTTGCTCAGCCGCATGGCACAGAAGTTGGGGCCGCACATCGTGCAATATTCACCGTCCGTCACGGCACTGTCCTTGTAATATTGAAGGGCGCGTTCCGGATCGAAAGACAGATTGAACTGGTCTTTCCAGCGGAATTCGAAGCGGGCTTTGCTCAGAGCATTGTCACGGACTTGTGCTCCGGGATGTCCCTTTGCCAGGTCGGCGGCGTGGGCGGCGATCTTATAGGTGACGACACCCGTGCGGACATCTTCCTTATCCGGTAAACCGAGATGTTCTTTCGGAGTGACGTAACAGATCATTGCTGTGCCGTGCCAGGCAATCTGGGCGGCTCCGATAGCCGATGTGATATGGTCGTAACCTGGGGCGATATCTGTTGTTAGCGGGCCTAACGTGTAGAACGGGGCATTATGGCAAGCATATTGCTGTTCTTTCATGTTCTCTTGGATCTTATTCATCGGGACATGGCCCGGACCTTCGATGATGACCTGTACAAACTGGTCCCAGGCAACCTGGGTTAACTCCCCCATCGTATGTAGTTCGGCAAATTGGGCGGCATCGTTCGCATCGTAGATGGAGCCCGGGCGAAGCCCGTCGCCGATCGAAACGGCGATATCGTACATTTTCAATATCTCGCATATTTCGGCGAAATGTGTATACAAGAAATTCTCTTCATTATGGATTTGCATCCACTTAGCCATGATTGAGCCTCCGCGTGAGACGATACCTGTCAAGCGCGTTTGTGTCAGTTCGATATGCTTTTTAAGCAAACCGGCATGGATGGTGAAATAGTCGACTCCCTGTTCAGCCTGTTCGATCAGTGTGTCGCGATAGATTTTCCAACTCAAGTCTTCTATCTTTCCGTTCACCTTTTCCAAAGCCTGGTAGATAGGGACTGTTCCCATCGGAACCGGACAGTTACGAATGATCCATTCGCGGGTTTCATGGATATTGTCTCCTGTCGAAAGATCCATCAAGGTGTCGCCTCCCCATTTGCAGCTCCATACAGCCTTTTCGATCTCTTCGTCTATACCGGACGAAAGGGCGGAGTTGCCGATATTGGTGTTGATCTTCACTAAGAATTTCCGGCCGATAATCATCGGTTCTGCTTCGGGGTGGTTGATGTTTGCTGGGATGATGGCACGCCCGGCGGCAATTTCTTTGCGGACAAATTCGGGAGTGATATATGATTTCAATCCTAACGCCTCGATCTGCTGGTTTTCGCGGATGGCGACATATTCCATTTCCGGAGTGATGATGCGCCGTTTCGCATAATACAGTTGGGTGATGTTTTTCCCCGCTTTGGCACGATAGGGTAGATGATGTTTTGGGAAACGGATGTGATCCAGTGAGGAATCAGCGAGGCGCTGCCGGCCATAATCGGAAGTCAGTTCTTCCAGGCGGATCAAGTCTTTGCGTCCTGCATACCAGGATTCGCGGATACGGGGAATGCCGTTTTGCGTATTGACCGGGATTTTCGGGTCCGAATAAGGTCCACTGGTATCATACACGATGACGGGATTGTTTTTTTTGTGGACCAACTCTCCGTTCTCATCGCGTGTGACGGTATCCAGTATTTTGATCTTTCGCATACCCACATTTATCTTATGTATCTTGCCGGGTATGTAGATCTTTTCCGATGAAGGATACGTGATACGTATTCTGTTTTTATTTGCCATAGCTGTATTATTTTATTCTTTTTATATTTCAGAATCGTCCCTGCAAGGGTCCGGTTTATGTTTGTTGATCTCCCGGATGAAACGGCGTGTCTCTTCGACCGGATCTTCAGCATTGATGATCGCTCCGGAAACGGCGATGCCTTCTATTCCTGTTTCCATCAATGGTGCAATATCTTCAAACTCGATCCCTCCGATGGCAAAGATAGGAATTTCAAGGCCAGCTTCTCTGCATTGTTCCATGATTTTTCGATACCCTTCCAACCCCAACACCGGACTCAGGTTCTTTTTGGTCTCGGTGTAGCGGTAGGGGCCCAAGCCTATGTAAGAAGCTCCTTCCCGGTCTGCTTTCAGGATATCTTCGAACGTGTTGGCTGTTGCCCCCACCAGGAAAAGATCCTCTTTCCCTTTTTCGATGATACGGTGCCAGGCTTCGGAGACCGGTATGTCGTTTTTACCTAAATGGACACAGTGAATACCGGCTTTGAAAGCCATTTCCAGATCGTCGTCCAGACAGCAGGCGCAATCCGTATCGCAGTCAAACAGGGTAAAATGGGCGATTGCTTTGGCAACTTCCAGGTTCAAATTCTCTTTCATGCGGAGCTGTACCCAAGTACAACCGCCTTTGGTCACCATCTTGACCTCATCCAGTTCTGTGTATTTATTCGTACGGTGTGTGATGAACATCAACCGATTAGTACCGGTAAAACAGGCATACCTTCCTCTACCTGCACTTGTATATAAAAAATCGTCTAATTCCATGCTTGTAGCTTTTTATATTGTGTGATAATAGAATCCTCTTTATCTGCCGAAGGGGAGTCTCCCCAAACTGCTCCCAACACGGCAGCTCCCCCGAAGCAGAAAGGGCGTAGAAGGGGAAGGGTCGTCAGGTCTATGCCTCCTAAGGCTATGACTTTATCATTGATGATCCCGGCATTGGAAGCCTGTCTGAGTGTTTCCGGCTTGAAACCGTTCCCATAACCTTCTTTGGATATGCTTTGAAAAATCGGGCTAAGAAACAGATAGTCGAGTTTCCCGAACTGTTCGAGTTCCTCGATCGAATGGCATGAACAGCTGATTGTGCCTGTAAAACCGTCTGGCGACTGGTTGTTGCGTCTGTTCAGGTGTATGCCGCCTAGGCCATATTCTATTGCCAGGTTGAAACAGTCATGAAGCACGACTTTCGGATAGTAGATATCCGGAATCCGATCCAGCAACTTGCGCAATTCATTTGCTTCGCTATCCGGTTTACGCAGGTGAAGATGTTGCATCCCTTCATCAAACAGATGTGAAAGGATGGAATCCTCTCCCTTGAAAAAATAGGGCGAAGTAATAACGATCAGCTTTTTCATACTTCTATTTTTATGAGGGGAACCGGATCGAAAAAATGATTGAGAGGTCCGTGTCCATGTCCAGTCTCAACATTGGCCCCGGCATGAAGGGCTGCCGTTATGTAATCTTTTGCCGCACGTACAGCGTCTGGCAGTTCTTTTCCTAAAGCCATATAGGCGGCGATGGCGGACGAGAGTGTGCAACCTGTACCGTGTGTATTTTGAGTCTGAATGGTCGGCACAGCCAGTCGGAGCGGAGCTTCATCGTGTGTAAACAAAATATCGGCCATTTCTTTACCTTCCAAGTGGCCGCCTTTCATCAATACGGCACGGCATCCCGAGACCAACAGCTTTTGTGCGGCCATTTCCATTTCTTCCTCGTTGCGTATCTGCATACCGGAGAGAAAGGCTGCTTCGTCAATATTTGGGGTGATCAGTGTGACGCGGTGGAAAAGTTCTTTCACGATGACTTCGATGGTTTCATCTTCTATCAGCTTGCTGCCGCTTGTCGAAATCATAACTGGGTCGAGAATGATTTTCGACGGGCAGAAATGATCGATTGAGCAGGCAACGATCCGGGCTGCTTCCCAGTTATGCAACATCCCGATCTTAACGGCATCGACGGTTAAGTCTTCGAATACGGCATGAATTTGCCCTTCGACGATTTCTGGAGAAACTGCGTGTATGCCTCTTACTCCCTGTGTGTTTTGGGCTGTGATCGATGTGATGGCAGAGGTTCCGAAGACTCCTAAAGCCGAAAATGTTTTCAGATCCGCTTGTATTCCGGCACCACCACTACTGTCTGAACCGGCAATAGTAAGTGCCACCGGATAGCGAAACGTCGTGTTTATTTTCATTTCTATATACAAAAGGAGGGAAAAAGCCTAATCTGTTCTTTCCTACGGCGGCATTACCCGCATCAGGTTCATGAGGGTATAATCTCAGCCCGTTAACAGTATGGCACCCCTTTCGGGAGACAAAGGTAGGAAGATTTTTTGTAATTGGAATATAATGTGCGTGTTTTGGAACACTCTGTAAAAAGAATCTGTTATACTTTTGCAGCGGTTTATTTAGAAACTGTTTTGATTTTTTACAAACAGCTTATTTTGCTGTTGGTTTTGTCTATGCTTTGAGTTTCTTTTGGTCATATCCGTCCCGCTCCTTCGCTAGATAGCCCGCTATCTTTCTCATTAGGGTGACGAATATGTTCCAAAAAGCTATCTCGAATCATGAGGTAAAAAATAAAAACAGTTTCTTGGGAATAAAGTAAAAATAAAAGGATAAAAAATCGTGATGGGGAAGAAGATTGTTTTTTTGCTGGCATCCTTGTTTACGGTATGGATAGCAAACGGACAGAATACTATTATAAAGGGAGTTGTAACCGATTCAATTACAGGAGAAAGATTACCTTATGTTTCTCTTATCTTTAAAGGGACGACAATTGGAACAGCGACTGACGGGGATGGCAACTTTTCATTCTCCGCTTTGACCGATGTCAAGAATTTGGAGGTATCTTATTTAGGGTATGACACGAAAGAAGTGAAGGTCATTCCGGGTAAAACGAATAATCTGAAAATAAAATTGGCTCCGAACGGGATCACGTTGAATGAGGTCGTCGTAAAGCCCAAGAAGGAGAAATACAGCAAGAAAGAGAATCCGGCCGTTAAGTTTGTAAAGCAAGTGATTGCTTCACGGGAAAGCAATGATCCGCGTAACCACGATTATTTCCAATACGATCAATATGAGAAGATGGTCTTTGCGATGAATGACTATCATCCCAAACCCAAAAAGAACGGAAAACCGGGCAAATTCGATTTTCTGATCGATTTTGTCGATACGCTTGATGTCGGTACGACTATTCTTCCGGTGTCGGAAAAGGAAAAGGTGGAATCTGTCTATTACCGTAAAGAGCCGAAGTCGGAAAAGCGTATTGTGAAAGGAAACAAGTCATCAGGTGTGGATGAGATATTCTCGCGTGATGGTATCCAGCAGTTTTTGAATGAGGTTTTCCGGGAAGTCGATATTTTCAAGAATGATATTCCTCTGTTTTTACAGAGATTTGTCAGTCCGCTGTCTACTATCGGACCGAATTATTACAAATATTATCTGCTCGATACGTTAAATGTGAACGGACAGAAATGTGTGGATTTGGGGTTTGTTCCTTTCAACTCGGAAACATTTGGTTTCACCGGCCATCTGTTTGTTACACTTGATTCTACGTTCTTTGTACAGAAGGCAATTTTGAATGTCCCCAAAGACATCAACCTGAACTTCGTTTCCGGAATGACGATCGAACAGACATTCGAACGCACGCCCGACAGTACCCGGATCATTACGAAGGACGACATCAACGTCAACTTCAAATTGAGCGAGAAATCGAAAGGTATGTATGCGCGGCGATTGAATATCTACAGCAACCATTCTTTTGATGAACCCGATGCCGAACGGGCGCTTGTGTTTAAGGAGAGTGCACCCGTCATTACGCTAAAAGACGCTTATCAGCAATCGGAGGATTTTTGGACAAGTAACCGTCCGGAGGAGGCAATAAAGAAGAATCCGAACTCGGTCGAAAAGCTGATGGCTAAATTCCGTTCTGTTCCGATCTTTTATATAACGGAGAAAGTAGTTTCAGTCCTCGTGTCCGGCTATATCCCGACGAATAAGGACCCGCTGAAAAGTAAATTTGAGTTCGGGCCCATGAACACGGCAATCAGTGGCAATGCAATCGAAGGAGCCCGTTTCCGTGTGGGAGGAACAACAACGACGGCATTTAGCAGGAACCTGTTTTTTGACGGATATATGGCGTATGGAACAAAAGATGAAAAGCTGAAATATGATGCTCTTGTCGAGTATTCGTTCAATGATCGTAAAGAATACCGTAAGGAATTTCCGCTGAACTCGATCCGCCTGGAATATATGTACGATATCAACCAGTTGGGACAGCAATACATGTATGCCAGCAAGGATAATATGTTCTTGGCCTGGAAACGCCAGAAAGATACGCGGGCCACTTATCTGCGGCAAGCTGAACTGACCTACTACCACGAACATTATAATGGTCTGGCTTATGGGGCTGTCATCCGTAACCGTCGCGAATATGCAACCGAATATGCGGTGTTTGACCGGATCGGACCGGATGGAGCCATTAGCCCGGTCAAGAGCTATGATATGACGGAACTGGAGTTGAAATTCCGTTATGCCAAGGATGAAAAGTTCTACCAGACACGTAACCTTCGCTATCCGATTACTTTCGATGCGCTGATCTTCAATTTCAGCCATGTAATGGCAAAGAAAGATTTGCTGGGTTCATCGTACGATTATCACCGTACGGATATCGGTATTCAGAAGCGTTTCTGGTTCTCGGCTTTCGGTTATGTCGATCTTATCACGAAAGCGGGAAAAGTATGGAACAAGGTTCCATATCCTTTGTTGATCCTGCCGAATGCAAATCTTTCGTATACGATCCAGCCGGAATCTTATACGAACATGAATGCGATGGAGTTCATCAGCGACGAATATGCCTCCTGGGATTTGACATATTACATGAACGGAAACTTGTTGAACCGCCTGCCGCTTGTCAAGAAGTTGAAATGGAGAGAAGTATTCTGTTTCCGCGGCCTATGGGGACATCTGACCGACAAGAACAATCCGATGAATGGGGGAGAGGGGCTGTATCTTTTCCCTAACGGTTCGTACACCTTGGGCAAAGCTCCTTATATGGAAGCCAGTATCGGCATTGAAAACATCTTTAAGTTCCTTCGCCTTGATTACGTATGGCGTTTGAACTATCGCGACCATCCGGGTATCCAGACGAAAGGGGTTCGGTTCATGATGCGAATGTCATTCTGATATTATGTTTTTTCAGGCACGGATTTCACGGACAACTGTTTTCTTTTCGTGGTGGTTTCCGTGTAATCCATGCCTAAATTATAGAAAGTTGGATTTATTTCCCTTCTTAGAAAGCCTCTGTCATATTCATATAGACCTGCATGCCCGGCTGCCCGGGTTCTTTCCCTACGTCCAGTCTGAAGTTTTTTCCCGGTTGCATCTGAAAGCGGAGGCCGGCTCCGAAATTTAGTTTCCATTTATTCCAGTCAAAAGGAGTTTCCCCGATCGTTCCGGTTCCGACCCATGCCACAAAACCGCATTTTGCCCAAAAATTCCCGCTTTTGTATTTGGCCGGAGAGCCGAACATATGACGGTATTCAACGATTCCGTAAGCCATCGACTTGTCCCGGTACTTGCCCATATAGTAACCACGAAGGTCGAAAGGAGAACCGAAAGTCGGGAGTTCCGTAAAAGGAATGTCCCCTAAGCCGATCTGGCTTTTGGCAATCCAGGCAAGCGTACTGCGTGGACGAAATACGTTTTTAAACTGTCGGTATTCAAGCTCGATGATCTCGTAGTTATAAGCGCCTCCCCAATATTTACCGAACAATTTGAAATTAGCTCCTAACAACATACCGCGCGTAGGTGTCGCCACATCATCACGAGTGTCATATTGGATAAGTCCGCCGATACCGACGTTGAAGTATTTCCTTTTGAACTGTTGGAAATAGGGATCTTCCTCCATCACCGGATTAACATCCGAAACCTTTGTGTAGTTCAAGTCAAACAAGCCGCCTAAATAAAAATGTGGGCGGACTTCCCATACGAATCGGGGGTACAATTGAAAATAGCTTCGATGAAACCGAGTAGTGGAATCACCCCTTTCGAGATTCTCCGCCTTTTCAAATCCTTTCCCGTAATAGTGTGAAGGCTCGTTCCGATAACCATAATTCATATAGATACGGAAACGGTTTTCATTGAAGAAAAACGTTCCAGCGCCAGCTACAACAATGGTCCCATTTATAGACAGGTTCAAACCGGCAGGCAGGAAAGAACGTTGGGAAATAGTGTCTTGTTTATTCATTCGGAAGCTGGCAAGGACGGCACCACCCACACCGAACGAAGCTTCTGGTGTATATGAAGGACCGCCCAGTACAGACCACCATATGTTTTTGTGGGCCCGGATGGAATCTTTACGCAATTGACGATAGTAACGTTTCAACTGCTTTTCGTTCAATTCCACTCCGTCTACGATGACAGTCTTCTTTCGAGGCACGGTATCTGAAGGAGTCATTATTTCTTCAGAGGAGAGCGCAACGATATCGCGTTGTTCCTGAGCCTTTGCTGGCAAAGAAATCGCAAGTAAAGAGGCTCCCGCAAATACAACAATATATTTAAGCATTGACTAATCCTATTAATGAGGGCAAATGTAGAAAAAAAATCGGATTTATTTCAGAGGGGCAAACGGAACCAAAAGGTCAGCCTTTCATCTTGCTGTAGATCTACATCTATTATTCCCCCGAATTTGTCGGTAATCATGGCAATATAGCATGGGCTGTACAAAAAACGATTGTTTGTGTAAACAAACCATGTGTATTAATTGTTATTAATTTAGAGATATTGTTTAATAACAGAACCTGGCAACCTTAAGAAGTCCTGACTGGCAGGCACACGAAGATGAAAATTCAGTTTGAAATTAAGGAAAAATTGCCTGAGATTATTGCAGAAATAATGCATTCAGACAAGTGGCAAACGAAAATTCTTGAAAAAATGCATGGACTGGAGCGGATAACGATCAAGGATCCGAACTATAAGTCAGAAGCTTGTATCGAAATCTGGCAACATGAAATCCATATCCGGACAGCATGGTCCAATTATACTTATCGTATTTTTACGCGTGGAAATGCCGTCTGGTGTGAATACATCGGAGCCTATCGCGGTTTACTCGAACAGAAGCTCTTGCCGTCTCTTACCCCCAAAATGAATATTTTGGATTCGGAAGTAGTGGAAAGTTCATTAACTGGGAATAAGAGGCAGACCTTGCGTACTTATAGTTCGGAGAACTTGAAATTGAAGAACTTCCGTCGCGATAATTTCAAAGAAGAATATAATGTCACATCTCCGCAGGATCATCCGACTGTTGTATATGACGAATATATAAAGGAAGGGATGCCAATGCCTTCTCCCTATGGGGACAGTCAGCAAAGTAAATAACTACAAAAAGAAAGCACTTGGCTTCAGAACCAAATGCTTTCTTTTTGTAGTTATTTGTCACTTTCGACAATATCTGTGTCGGTCGGTATCTAAAGTTCCAGCGATGAAATTGTCCCACTGCCATAAGTTCTGGTTTATCGACAGACAGGTATATGTGAAATAAGATTAATGATATGTTGCAAAACATATCATTTTCGATCTGTTTATGCGATAAAACATATAAAAAACCTTGCTTTTCGGCTGAAAAGTGTTATATCATTTGGCTAAATAGGGCTTTTGCCTGTATATTTGCAGCCGTTAAAAACAAGAAAGCGATCCTTTAGCGAAGGTGAAGCCCTTGTTTATTTCCTGAAAATCAGGAGTCGGAGAAAAAGGCAATTAAAGGATGCTCCGATTAAGTTTAACATAAAAATGATGATATGAAAGTAAGAGCTTATGTTCTCTTTGTTGCGGTTGCATTGCTTGCTGTGTCTGCCGGAACTAAAAACGCAAAGCCGACAGTCGGCATTAACCCTGGCGACTTTGCTCCGAGAATAGAGTCTTTAGGAACCGAGAGCAATTTCAGTTTTCAAAATCATTCAGGACGTTACACATTGCTGAATTTCTGGGCAACTTACGATGCTGAATCGCGGGCTCGTAACGTTCAATTATGGAATGAAGTCAACAAGTTGAGTTCAGACAAGATTGCAATGTATTCGATCTCTTTAGACGAGAAAGAATCCATTTTTACTGAAACGGTAAAAGCCGACAAATTGGAAGGTACAAAGCAATTTCATGAAGAACTTGGCAGAAAGTCAGAATTGTTTGGGAAGTATAACCTGCAAAAGGGATTCTGTAACTTCCTGATTGACGACAAGGGGGTTATTATTGCTGCCAATGTAGCCCCGGAAGATCTGACGAAGGTATTGAAGAAGGGTTAATCAGCAGATTATTAGCAAAAAAGAGTTGTCCTTATCAAAAGGGGCAGCTCTTTTTTTATTATATTAGTCTATTTTGTTGATTCTTCTTAGTAAGTAGTGCGGTGCGTATGCACTGTTTAATGGTGCCTTTGTCATCATATCCTCGGCAACTGTTCATCACTGAGCATATCGACGATCCTGTAATTGCCATACAACGTTTTCATTTTAACCAGTGCATAGCCTTTTTCCTGAATACAGCCGATAACAGCTGCGTTCTTTCCTTCCGGATAATTCTGCATGACGGCAAGAGCCTGCTCCGTCTTTTCATCCGGTAAGATCACCAGCACCAGTCCTTCGTTGGCGATATGAAGCGGATCAAGTCCTAAAATCTCTGAAGCGCCGCGCACGGCATCGGGAATCGGGAGCAATGTGGACACCTTTGGGAACGACGCCGATTACGCATCCGCCATGATCTTGTTCCAACAAGGATTTGCGGAAAGCAGGATAGAAGATGCTGCTTATCAGTTGGTGCGTCATTCGTCCGCCGCCACCGTGTGCCAATAACACACAGTCGGAATCGGAGAAAGGAATGGGACAATTTGTCGTTATCATATTCTGTATCTATTTATATCTATAGTAAGCAGCACAAACCCCTTCCGAAGAAACCATCGGTGCACCGATCGGATGCTCGGGTGTGCAAATCGTTCCAAAGAAAGGGCAGTCTTTCGTTTGTTTTGTTCCTCGCATAATATCACCAGCGATGCACTGTCTCTTTTCCACGCTCGACGCAAGATCGTCAAAGCACTTTTTATACGCCTCCGTGTCTGCCGAGAGAAGAAGGTATGAGGCATCCTTGTGAAAGGGATTACATTTGTCAAAACATAAATGAAGAAGATGAAAGAGGAGGAAGTTGTCATATCAGTCCTGACCATTCAAGGTTTGGTACAAAGTGTCGGTTTCCGTCCGTTTATCTATCGGATCGCCAGTGAAATGAATATCTGTGGAGAAGTGGACAACCGGAATAATGGGGTCTGTATCCGTACGGCCCTTACTCCCGTGCAACGGGAACTCTTCATCGAACGCATACGTCGCGAACATCCGAAGGTGGCTTCCATACATAGGATAACCGTTTCGGAAAGGATAGAAGTTAGGAATCCATATATGGGTTTTCGTATTACTCCCAGTCGGTCGGAATCGGACGAGGTGACGCAGGTTGCTCCCGATATTGCCGTCTGTCCCGAATGCTTACGTGACCGGAAGACACAAGCGCAGCGCTTGCAATACCCTTTTGTCAACTGTGCGCATTGCGGACCTCGTTTTTCTATCATCCGTGATCTGCCTTATGATAGGAGCCGAACAACCATGTCAGCTTTCTCGATGTGTCCGTCCTGCCGAAAAGAATATATAACGGTCAGCGACCGGCGTTTTCATGCTGAGCCTGTTGCCTGTAACCATTGCGGTCCGTCTTATTACGCCTTATATAATAAGGTAAAGGTAACAGACTATTCGGAACTGCTCAACCTTTCATCCCGTTTGCTTCGTGAGGGTGAAGTGATTGCCGCGAAAGGGATAGGAGGCTATCACCTGATTTGTGATGCGAGGAGTGAAAAGGCGGCATGCCTTTTGCCGTACTGTTTCGGGATATAGAGAATATCCGCCGATACGTTTTCTCGAATGGGGTGGAAGAAAAGGCTTTGCTTTCCTGGCGTCGCCCGATCGTTCTGTTGAAGCAACTCCGGCTGTTGGCTTCGTCCGTCAATCCGGGAATGGAGACATTAGGATGTATGCTTCCTTATATGCCGCTCCATTCCGATTGGTTTGAACGGTTGGATACACCCGCATTGGTGATGACGAGTGGCAATATCAGCGAATGTCCGATAACCATTACCCCCGAAGAGGCAGAAAAGCAATTGGCCGGTAAAATACCCCTCTTGCTCCACCATAACCGGGTGGATGACTCTGTGTTACAGGTCTGTGGCGGTCAGTCCTGCTTGATACGTCGTTCGCGAGGATATGTGCCGGAACCGTTCTTTGCTGACGTTCCGGTTGAAGGAATCTTGGCTTTCAGAGCCGAAAAGGTAAATACGTTTGCTTTAGGGGAGGGAGAAACGATTCTGCAAAGCCAGTATATCGGTGACCTAAAGAATTGGGAGACCTTTCGATTCTATAAGGAATCACTTGAACGTTTTCAACATCTTTTTCGTTTCCGGCCATCCCTTTTGGTCTGCGATCTGCACCCTGACTATCTTTCCAGTGCGGGCCGGTTGCGTCTGCGATGTCTCCACGCATCAGGCGGAAGCACCTGTTAAGCTGGAACAACTGGCTTCCGATGAATATCAAAGTCGTTATTCTGTTTTAATAGAAAAGGAGTCTATCTCCATGCGTCCCGTATTGGAAGGAATATTGGAAGATCTGGCAGCCGGAGTTCCGGTAACCTGGTTATCCGCCCGTTTTCATAATACGTTGGCATGGCTTTTGGTAGAGATGGCAAAACAGTACAGGATGCAGACCGGAACGGACAAAGTCGTGATCTCAGGTGGCTGTTTTCAGAATAAACGTCTGACGGAACAGTTGCAGCGCATGTTTGCCGAAGCTGGTATCCCGCTGTTCGTACCGGGACATATACCCTGTAATGACGGAGGTGTGGCGGTCGGGCAACTGGCAATAGCGGCTTCCCGGAAGAGGCAGTTATAGTATGAATGCAAAACATATATGTTTTGAAAACGAATCATATATGTTTTGATTGCAAAACACCTATGTTTTAAATGAAGTAGTTATATCGTTAAAGTTATGCATGAATTGTCGATCGCTCAAAGTATCGTTCAGCTATCCAAACAGCAGGCTCGCGAACATCATTCTTCGCAGATAGAAGAAGTGGAGCTTGAGATAGGGTGTCTTGCCGGAGTATAGCTGCAAACATTGGAGTTTGCGATGGAAAGTGCAGTTAAAGGCACTTTGCTTGAAAAAGCGAAGATAATCCGCCGCTATGTAGACGGAGAAGGGCAGTGCTACGATTGCGAAACGGTCTTTCCTATCGGGAATTTGTTTTCTCCCTGTCCTAATTGTGGTTCTTATTTGATAAATATAACAAAAGGGCGGGAACTTCGGATTAAATCAATTGTTATAAAATAAAAAGACAAACGCTTATGTGTGGAACTTGCGGATGCGGAGAGCATCATCATCACGATCACCTTCATGACCATGAATACTGGCACGGACATGAACATCACCACCGTCATCACGGTGAAGGGAAAGTAATAACGCTGGAACAGGATATTCTCCAGCGCAATAATCTGTTGGCTGAACGTAACAGAGGCTATTTTGAGGCGAAATATATTTTTTGTCTGAATCTGATGAGTTCTCCAGGTTCCGGCAAAACGACATTATTGGAAGAAACGATACGCCAGTTGAATTCTGATGCCACTCTCGTTTGTCCTGCCATGTTCGATTTGGGAGAAGCGAAGAAAGTCGTTATCGTCAGTACCACCGAAGGGGATGACAAGCCGTTGAAATATCCTCATATCTTCTTGGAGGCAGATATCTGTGTGATCAACAAAATCGATTTGGCGCCTTATCTGGATACGGATGTGGAGACGTTGCGGAATAATGCCTTGAAAGTAAACCACCACTTGCAACTATTCGAAGTGTCTGCGACAAAAGGCACAGGAATGGATGCCTGGTGTGATTGGTTGGTGAAAGAGTGTGCAAAATGTAAATAATTTACCCCAGATTTGATGGATAAACGGAGAAATAGACTATATTTGTTCCCGTTCATTGAATCAATTTAATCAAAATGTCATGATTAACCGAGAATTAATTAATCCTCAGAGCATCGTAGTGGTGGGAGGATCCAATAATGTACATAAACCGGGTGGCCGTTTGGTTCGCAATCTACTAGACGGGAAGTATAAAGGCGAACTATATGTCGTAAATGCTAAAGAAGACGATGTGCAGGGCCTGAAATCCTATCATTCAGTGCATGATATCCCAGAGACGGAACTGGCAATCATTTCTATTCCCGGTCCGGCCTGTCCGGAAGCTGTGGATGTGCTTGCCAAACAGAAAAACGTAAAGGCGTTCATTGTCATTTCGGCTGGTTTCGGAGAGGAAACGCATGAAGGGGCGATTCTGGAAGAACAGATGCTGAAAAGTATTAACGAAGCCGGTGCTTCATTGATCGGTCCGAATTGCATCGGTCTGATGAATATGCATTATCATGGTGTTTTTACTCAGCCGATTCCCGAATTTCATGCAGACGGGGTCGATTTTATTTCCAGTTCTGGCGGTACGGCACTTTTCATTATTGAATCGGCTCTGACAAAAGGACTCCGTTTTTCTTCGGTTTGGTCTGTCGGTAACTCCAAGCAGATCGGAGTGGAAGAAGTGATCGAATATATGGATCGCAACTTTGACCCGGTCCTTGACTCCAAAATAAAGATGCTCTATATCGAGCAGATCAAAAATCCGGATAAGCTCTTGTATCATGCTTCTTCCCTGATTCGCAAGGGTTGTCATATCGCAGCTATAAAAGCGGGTAGTACGGATGTCGGTAAGCGTGCCGCATCTTCCCACACAGGAGCGATTGCCAACTCGGACTCGGCGGTGGAAGCCCTGTTTCGCAAAGCGGGTATTGTGCGTTGTTTCAGCCGTGAAGAATTAACAACCGTTGCCAGTATCTTTACCTTGAAAGAAGTGAAGGGTAAAAACTGTGCGATTATCACGCATGCCGGAGGTCCGGCAGTAATGTTGGCGGATGCACTGGAAAAGGGACGGCTGAACGTTCCTAAGCTGGACGGTCCGCTTGCCGCAGAATTGAAATCCAAACTATATCCGGGAGCTGCTGTCGGCAATCCGATAGATATTATCGGTACAGGTACTCCCGAACATTTGGCCACCGCTATCGATTTCTGTGAGAACTGTTTCGAAGATATTGACCTGATGATGGTTATCTTTGGCAGTCCGGGTTTGGTAAAATTATACGATACTTATGAAGTGCTTCATAAGAAAATGGAGGAGTGCAAGAAGCCGATTTTTCCGGTATTGCCATCCATCGTAACAGCGGGTCCGGAAGTGAAAAGTTTCGTGAAGAAAGGTCATGTGAACTTTTCGGATGAAGTGACGTTGGGTACAGCCCTCTCGCGTGTGCTCAACACGCCGAAGCCCATGAGTACGGATATACAGTTGTATGGTGTTGACGTGCCCGAAGTTCGCCGTATTATCGACCGGTTGCCGGGCAGCGGTTATTTGAATCCTGAAGAAGTCCGTACTTTGCTGAAAGCGGCCCAGATACCGTTGGTAGAAGAGTTCACGTCGACTGACCGCGACGAACTGGTCGCTTTCGCCAAGAGAGTTAAGTTCCCGGTTGTAGCCAAGGTAGTCGGTCCTATACATAAGAGCGATATGGGGGGCGTTGCCTTGAATATCCGAAGTGAGGAGCATCTGATATTCGAATATGAACGGATGATGCGTCTGCCTGATGTGACGGCCGTTATGGTACAACCGATGTTGAAAGGGCAGGAGTTGTTCTTAGGAGCTAAGTATGAAGACCGGTTCGGTCATGTCGTGCTTTGCGGTCTGGGAGGCATTTTTGTCGAAGTGCTGAAAGACGTCTCTTATGGTCTATCACCTCTGTCGTATGACGAAACTTATTCCATGATCCGTTCCCTGCGCGGTTATCCTATTATAAAGGGAACACGCGGCCAGCGGGGAGTGGATGAACAGCAGTATGCGGATATCATAGTCCGCCTGTCCACATTGCTCCGTTTTGCATCCGAAATCAAGGAAATGGACATCAATCCTCTTGTTGCGACTGAGCGGGGGTTGTTTGCCGTAGATGCACGTATACGAATTGAGAAGTGATTGATCTTGGATAAATTTCTGATACTAAATGTCCTGTATTCCGAAAGTCTTATAAAAAACTTTTGGAATACAGGACATTTCTTTTAGGCTTTAAAAATTCCCGCACGCAAATGTAGTTATTTACCGAATATGGATGGTAAAAAATAGTTGTAAAACATCTAAAATTATTTAACCATACATGCGAATGCGATCTTTAAATAGCATATATTTGCAGCATTGCAATCTGGAGATAGCAAAACTAAAATCTAAAATTAAATACTGTCGAATATGGAAAGAAAAAGAGTTTACACATTCGGAAATGGAAAAGCCGAAGGTAAAGCAGATATGAGAAATCTGCTGGGTGGTAAAGGTGCTAACCTTGCCGAAATGAATCTGATTGGTGTTCCGGTTCCTCCGGGTTTTACTATTACCACAGAAGTATGTTCCGAATATTATGATTTAGGAAAAGACAAAGTGGTTGAATTGTTGAAATCAGACGTTGAAAAGGCAATCGCCAATATTGAGACGTTGATGAATTCAAAGTTTGGAGATGTTGCCAATCCGTTGTTGGTATCCGTTCGTTCCGGTGCACGTGCATCTATGCCGGGTATGATGGACACAATCCTGAATTTAGGTTTGAACGATGAAGTGGTGGAAGGACTAAGCCGTAAGACGAACAATCCTCGGTTTGCATGGGATTCATATCGCCGTTTCGTACAAATGTACGGAGACGTCGTGTTGGGTATGAAACCGACCAACAAGGAAGATATCGATCCATTTGAAGCAATTATCGAAGAAGTCAAGGAAGCGAAAGGAGTGAAGCTTGACAATGAACTGGATGTGGAGGATCTGAAAGCACTGGTCGCTAAATTCAAAATGGCTGTCAAGGCTCAGACTGGTAAGGATTTCCCGACTTCCGCCTATGAACAACTTTGGGGCGCCATTTGTGCTGTGTTTGACAGCTGGATGAACGAACGCGCTATCCTCTATCGTAAGATGGAAGGGATTCCTGCCGAATGGGGCACGGCTGTCAGCGTACAGGCTATGGTGTTCGGCAATATGGGCGATACTTCCGCTACCGGTGTATGTTTCTCTCGTGATGCCGGTAACGGAGAAGACCTCTTCAATGGTGAATACTTGATCAACGCACAAGGCGAAGACGTGGTGGCTGGTATCCGTACACCGCAACAGATCACGAAGATTGGTTCGCAGCGTTGGGCGGAACGTGCTGGTATTTCAGAAGAAGACCGCGTCGCCAAATATCCTTCAATGGAAGAAGCCATGCCGGAAATCTATAGGCAACTGGACGAACTGCAAACAAAGCTGGAAAACCATTATCATGATATGCAGGATATGGAATTCACCGTGCAGGAAGGAAAACTGTGGTTCCTGCAAACCCGTAACGGAAAACGTACCGGTGCTGCAATGGTTAAAATCGCAATCGACTTGTTGCATCAAGGTATGATTGACGAGAAGACAGCATTGAAACGTATCGAACCGAATAAACTGGATGAACTGCTTCACCCGGTATTCGACAAGGTGGCCGAGAAACAGGCGAAAGTTTGGGTGAAAGGCTTGCCGGCATCTCCGGGAGCGGCAACAGGGCAGATCGTGTTCTTCGCCGATGATGCGGCAAAATGGCATGCTGACGGAAAGAAGATCGTAATGGTCCGTATCGAAACATCCCCTGAGGACCTGGCTGGTATGGCTGTTGCTGAAGGTATTCTGACTGCTCGTGGTGGTATGACTTCGCATGCTGCCGTTGTTGCACGCGGTATGGGTAAATGCTGCGTATCCGGTGCCGGAGCTTTGGAAATCGATTATAAGAATAAGACCGTAGAAGTCGATGGTATTAAGCTGAAAGAAGGCGACTATATTTCTATAAACGGTACGACCGGTACGGTTTATGTCGGAAAGGTAGAGACGAAGGCTGCCGAACTGTCCGGTGATTTTGCCGAATTGATGACTTTGGCAGATAAATATACGAAGTTACAGGTTCGCACGAATGCCGATACTCCGCACGATGCTACGATCGCACGCAATTTCGGTGCTGTAGGTATTGGTTTGTGCCGCACGGAACATATGTTCTTCGAAGGTGAAAAAATCAAAGCCATGCGTGAAATGATCCTGGCGGAAGATGCGGAAGGACGTAAGAATGCACTGGCAAAGATCCTGCCTTACCAGAAGGAGGACTTCAAAGGTATTTTCAAGGCAATGGCAGGTTGTCCGGTAACCGTGCGTCTGCTCGATCCTCCTTTGCATGAATTCGTTCCTCACGATCTGAAAGGTCAGGAAGAAATGGCTGAAGCAATGGGCGTATCGGTAAAAGAGATCCAGAAACGAGTTGAATCATTATGTGAACATAACCCGATGTTAGGACATCGTGGTTGCCGTTTGGGTAACACATATCCCGAAATCACAGAAATGCAGACACGTGCCATTTTGGGAGCCGCTCTTGAACTGAAGAAGGAAGGTATTGAAGCTAAACCTGAAATCATGGTTCCGCTGACGGGTATCTTATACGAATTCAAGGAACAAGAAAAAGTGATCCGTAAAGCTGCCGCACAGTTGTTTGAAGAAATGGGAGACAGCATCGACTTCAAGGTCGGTACGATGATCGAAATTCCGCGTGCGGCATTGACTGCCGACCGTATTGCTTCTTCTGCCGAGTTCTTCTCGTTCGGTACAAACGACTTGACACAGATGACCTTCGGTTACTCTCGCGACGATATCGCTTCCTTCCTGCCTGTTTATTTGGAAAAGAAGATTCTGAAAGTCGATCCGTTCCAAGTTCTCGATCAGAATGGAGTGGGACAGTTGGTGCGTATGGCAACAGAAAAGGGACGTGCTATCCGCCCGGATCTGAAATGTGGTATCTGTGGCGAACATGGCGGTGAACCTTCTTCTGTGAAGTTCTGCCACAAAGTAGGACTGAACTATGTATCCTGTTCACCCTT
>NZ_MNQY01000066.1:0-11071 GCF_001915675.1 Parabacteroides sp. merdae-related_45_40
CGTAGTGATAGAGAAAACGGGCATATATCACTAATCAAATAAGTTGAATATCAACTGGTAAAAAGAAATCAGTGATACAGTGACAGAGGAAATGGGAAACATAGTTCTTCGTCACTTTCGGGGCAGGTCATGTGTTAAAGCTAATAAGTTTATTGCATAGCAAGGTAATGCTTGCCCTGTTGTCTTTATGCATGTTTAGGATTTAGATAAACAAGTTTTGGTCGCACCTAGCTATTTTCCATCAGTCTTTTGTTGGAGGAGCGGAAACTCCGAAAGTCTTGAATAGGGATTATCTGGGTAATAAAAGAAGCCGGAAAAACTCGTATCCGGGGGCAATCGAGTTTGAAAAAGGAGGCATGCAAAAGCTTAAGGTCTACTGATCGGCTGCCGCGTCTGGGAGCAGTTCCGTTTTGTGTTAGTTTTCCTGTTTTTTGTTCCTGGCAGGTGTGTACTCAATTAGAATAGAGAGGAGAAAGATGTTGGGATTGTCCGTACTTTTGCATATCAGATAATGTAAATATAAAACGAAAACCAATATGCGTATGGTCAATCTATGTAAAAACAAGCTGTTCAATACCGGGCTTATGCTCTTTTTGTGCCTTGGCTTGCAGGCCCAGAACAAGGAGATGCGGCGGGTGGCTACGAACGACTGCGGAGTAACGAATACACAAGCTTTCCTGATCAAAGGGGATGACTATACATTGCCGGATTCTTTCACGGGAAGCAAAGAGGCGAAAACCTGTAATTTCGGCGGGACGGTCATCTATGCTTTCGATCAGATGGATATACAGGCCGATTACCGGATGGAGGTGGTCTATCTGGCTGACAACCGGAGGGAACAGCGTATCGTGGCTGACGGCAACGAAGTGCAGGGGCCCGTCGTACTTGAAAAAGGGAAGGAGCAACGCTACATGATCGACCTGCCGAAGAAAGCCTACGCCTACGGACAATTGGTCTTGGTGTTTGAAGCCTTGAAGGGAGATAATGCGATTGTTTCGGAGCTGAACCTGTATTCGTCCAATCCGGCCCAGCTGAAACCTTTCGGGGAAGAACGTAAAAAGGAACTGGTGCATACCCAGGCTTATACGGTGGATACGACTGTTTGTGCGGAAAAAGTTTTACCTGTATATACCATCAAGCCCCATCAGGTAGCCGGTGTCTATAATCCGGTCCTGTCCTTAAACGGGACGTGGTTGTTCAATGAAAAGCCTGCTGCCCGTTTTTATGAACAGAAACAGAACGGGCGGGACTGGAAGCCGATCGTAGTTCCGGGACAGTGGTCCATGCAAGGCTTTAAAGTCGATTCCGCCGGTTTCGGAGGCTATCAGACTACATTCACATTGCCTGCGGATTGGCAGGGAAAGCAGGTGAAACTGCGTTTCGACGGTGTCTCCAGCGAGTCGGTCGTGTATCTGAATGGAAAGGAAATAGGTTCCCATATGGGAGGAATGACCGCTTTTGAACTGGATGTCACGAAAGGGCTGAAGGCGGGTGAGAACCTGTTGGCCCTGCGGGTTCGCAGCGAGTCGTTGGCAGACATGTTAGGGAGCCTGACTCAATATGCGGCACATCAGTTGGGAGGTATAACCCGTAAAGTGACGCTCTTTGCCGTTCCGGATATCCATTTGTCGGACCTTCGTATCGTGACGGAGCTGGACGATGACTATAAAGATGCAGACTTGAAAGTCTATCTGTCGGTAACGAATAGCTCGGATGAGATACAAAAAGATGTATCGGTTCGCCTTTCCCTTTCCGGACTGCCTGTTGTCCTGAGCCGGCATATTCCGGAGATTGCCGCCGGGTCTTCCTGGAGCGGTTGGTTGACTGGCAAAGTCGTTTCTCCGGATAAGTGGGATAACGAGCATCCATCTTTATATACGATGAAAATCGAAGTCGGAACCTCGGACAAGGTTGTCGAGCAGATAGAGAAACGTTTTGGCTTCCGCGAGATCCGGATACAAGGAAATCGTTTGCTGGTAAATGGCAAGGCTGTCAAGTTGAGAGGAGTTTGCCGGCATGAAATGCATCCGTTGACCGGACGTGTGATGAATCCTGCCCTGGAACGGAAGGATGTCGAGCTGTACCGGGATGCGAACTGCAATTTTATCCGTACTTCCCATTACCCTCCTTGTGAAGAGCTGCTCGAAGTCTGTGACGAACTGGGCATGTTCGTGGAAGTGGAAGCACCGGTCTGTTGGATCGGCCATCATGCGAATGAGAACTGGAAGGTGCTGAACTACTGCGATCCTAAATACTATCCGTATGTATTGCAGGCGAATATGGAGATGATCCAGTTCTACCGGAACCATCCTTCCATCATCTTCTGGTCGATGGCGAACGAATCGTACTGGAATAAGGAATTTGCACAGGTAGAGGTCTATATGGAAAAAGCCGATCCTACCCGTCCGTTCACGTTCCACGACCAGGCCTATGGTGGGTTCAACAACCAGGGCAGCACGGCCCCGATCGCGAATATCCATTATCCGGGTCCCAACGGATATAAGGTCGCCGCCAAAAGCGACCGGCCGATGACGTATGGCGAATACTGCCACCTGAATGTCTATAACCGGAGCGAACTGGTGACTGACCCCGGCATCCGTAGCGATTGGGCATTGGCGCTGGCTCCTACGTGGGACAATATGTATAAGACACCGGGCGTTTTAGGCGGTTCTATCTGGTCCGGTATCGACGATATTTTCCAGATGCCTAACGGGGATGCAGTCGGCTATGGCCCCTGGGGACCGATCGACGGCTGGCGTCGCCCGAAACCGGAGTACTGGGATATGAAAAAGATATACAGTCCGGTTCGTGTGACGACCGAGGCGTTATCTCCAGCCAACGAACTGGTCATCGATCTTGAAAACCGGTACACCTATACAAACCTGGATGAACTGCGTATCACGTGGACGTACGGAGAGGAGAAGGGAACGGCCTTCGCAGACCTGGAACCCGGTGAAAAAGGACAACTTCGCATCCGGCTTGCCCATCCCGAAAAGGCGAATGAGCTCTATCTGTCTTTTGCCGATCCCCGCGGCTTTACTGCCGATGAGTATTTGATCCCTGTCGGCAGACAGGTACAAAACGAATTGCAGGCGTTGCCAACTGCTTCTACCCGCTTGAAAGAAAAGAAAGACCGCTATGTCATTACCGGAAAAGATTTTAGTTGTGAGATCAGTCGTGTATCCGGCCAGATACTCTCGGTGAAGAAAGGGAAAAAAGAAATATTGAACGGTGGACCGTGGCTGATGGCCTTACCGTTGACAGGTGGCGGATGCTACCCGAATCATAATGCCAATACGCCTGTGTTCAATGACCTTTGCTCGGACTGGAAGGTAGAAAAAGTAGAGGCGGTCCGACAGGGTGATGACGTCTTGGTAAAAGTGGCAGGCGCTTATAAAGAGTTTTCCGGCTCTTATGACCTGAAAATAAATGCAGGAGGCGAACTGTCGGTAACCTATTCGTTCGATGCCCTTGAAGAGGTGAATCCGAGGCAGTGGGGACTGGTTTTTGAAGCTCCTGTTTCTTATGATAAGACCTTCTGGCGCCGGGATGGCATGTGGAGCGTTTATCCGGCCGACCATATCAGCCGTCCGGTAGGTGAAGCCAGCCTTTTTTATGAAGGGCTCCCTGCGAAAGTCGATCCACGTACGGAACCTGCCTGGTCTTGGAGTATGGATTATAACGAACTGGGAAGTAATGATTTCCGTTCCACCCGCCGGAACATCTGGTATGCCGGTCTGAAAGACGGAAACGGCAGTAAGATTACCGTCCCTTCCAATGGCAAACAGCACTGGCGCTCCTGGTTGGAAAAAGACAAGATCCGCTTCCTGGTTGCCGACTTTGTGACGGCAGGAAACGAGATGTTCCTCAGTAGCTATTATGCTCCCTACCGCAAGCCGTTGAAGAAAGGAGACCGGATCGGTGGAGAGATTGTGGTGAGAGTGGAATAACCTCTTAACTTACCCTATAACCTGTATCTTTACAGGCTATAGGGTATTGCCCGACAGCCCGTAAGGAGACTAAAATACCTTACGGGCTATTGGGTATTACCGGCATTTTTGTAACTTTGTAAGCACCAATCAAATGCAGAGCCGTATGGAACAACCGTCTGAACAATCGTTATGGGGAATGTTGGAAGGCATCACCGAGAATCTGAAGCACAAGCGGCTGGCGGATGTGTTTCGCTTTGTGTCGTTCCGCCCGTTCGAGACATTCGGGCCGCATAAGCATCTGCGTATCGAGATCAACTATGTGAAGAAGGGCAATTGCATCCTGCATCTGGAGAACGAGAGTATCAGCTTCAGCGAGAACGAGATGATGGTGATCTGTTCCAATGTGGAGCATACCTTCGAGGCCGGTTCCGAAGATACGACCCTGATGCAGTTGGAGTTCCTGCCGGAAGTCTTCTCCCGCTTCAATCCGGACGGGCACGGGCAGACGAAGGATCTGGCGCCTGTCACGATCTTTTCCGAAGAAAACCGGTTGATCAAGATTGTGAATAACGTCCGGATCATGCGCGCCGTGCAGCGTATTGTCAACGAGATGAACCAGAAGAGCAAATACTACCAATATCTGGTTGTCATGTACTATGCCGAACTGCTGATCCTGATTTACCGTTATCTCGATGAGGCCTATCTTCCGATTTGTACAAACGATTCGTTGAAAAAGGCGATCTCCTATATCCGTTTGAACTACCAGTCCGATATCACGATCAGCGATGTCGCGTCGCAAACCGGAGTCGGAGAACGGTACTTGCGCAAACTGTTCTCTCAGTACCTGAACCTCTCCCCGCTGGACTACCTGAACCAGATCCGGATCAACAAAGCGATCGAGCTGCTGCGGAACACGGAGATGTCCGTCAAGGAGGTATGCTTTGCCTGCGGTTTCCAGTCCCCCCAATACTTCTCCCGTATTTTCAAACAACAAATGGGCATCTCTCCGCGTGAAGTGACGAAATAGAGAGTGCCGTTTTCTCTACTTTTTCCCTTGTTCTGTTCCTCGTAGCATAAGCAACCGGGAGCTTTACTGCCGTATCTTCTTCCCTCCGGGCTCTATCTTTGCAGGTAGAAAGACGAACTGTAAAAAGGAATTCACAATGAAAGAATGGAAAGACGATAAGGCCCTGTTTGCTTTGATAAAGGAAGAACTTTACACCGCAGTGGTCGGTGATATTATGGATAAGATGGGCTATACCCGCCAGTTTTTGCCTCCCCGCATCCGTCCGCTTCGTGACGATATGCTGGTGGCCGGACGTGCCATGACGGTATTGGAAGCCGATGTGCTGGATGCCGGAAAGGAGAAAGGGGTGAACCCGGTGCTGAAACGCTCCTTCGGCCTGATGCTCGAAGCGTTGGACGACTTGAAAGAAGACGAGGTATATGTTTGTTCCGGCTCTTCCCCTGCTTATGCCTTGTGGGGCGAGCTGATGAGTGCCCGTGCGATCCAGTGCAAGGCAGCCGGAGCGGTTGTCAACGGCTACTCCCGCGATACGAAGGGAATTTTGGCATTGGATTTCCCTTGCTTCTCCTACGGTCCCTATGCCCAGGACCAGGCGCCGCGTGGAAAGGTGATCGACTACCGTGTGCCGATCGAAATGGAGGGCGTACGGATCAATGACGGAGATATCCTGGTCGGCGACATCGACGGCGTATGTGTCGTGCCTCGTGAGATCGAGGAAGAAGTATTCACCCGCGCCTTGGAGAAAGCCCGTGGTGAACGGATGGTTTTGAAGAAGATACAGGAAGGGATGAAAGCCCGCGACGCTTTCGATACATACGGAATAATGTAAGATGATATAATAAGGAAGGAGACAATACAATGAAGATTACAGACGTAAAAGTATGGTTGGTCCAGGGCATCAAATATAACTGGACATTACTGAAGATCTATACCGACGAAGGCTATACCGGCGTAGGCGAGGCCACCAACTGGCCCGGTAGCCCGATCGTTTTCGAAGCCGCCAAGCATGCCGGGCAACGCATCATCGGCCTCGACCCGATGAAGACCGATTTTATCTGGACGAAGCTCTACCGCGACCTGAACTGGATCGGCCCGTACGGAGCCAGCCTGTGTGCGATCAGCGGTATCGACATGGCGCTGCTCGACCTGAAAGCAAAGGTGTTGGGCGTTCCCTGCTACGAACTGTTGGGCGGGGCTTACCGGAAAGATATCCAGCTCTATGCCAACTACTGGTTTACGGGCGGCGGACACAACGAGGCGGACTATGCCGCCCAGGCACGCCGTGTCATGGACGCCGGTTTTACGGGGCTGAAGTTCGACCCCTTCGCCCACACGAACTATTTCTATGGCGAAGACCTTGCCTCCAACCTGACCCTGACGGCGGAACAGCAGGACCTGGCGTTCAACGTATCCAAAGCCGTGCGCGAGGCTGTCGGTCCGGAATGCGACATCATGATCGAGACACACGCCATGCTGAACTACCGGGTTGCCGTCAAGATGGCGGAACGGCTGGCAAAGCTCGATATCACCTGGTATGAGGAACCCGCCGGCCCGGAAAGTTCGCAGACGCTCCGTGCCATGCGCGAACGCATCCCGTCGGATGTCGCCATCTGTGTAGGCGAGCGCCATTACACCCGTTTCGGCATCCGTTCGCTGTTGGAAAAGCATGTGTGCGACGTGATCATGCCCGACATCACCCGTTGCGGCGGTCCCTCTGAAATGAAGCGCATGGCAACGATGGCGGAAGCCTACAACGTCCTGATCGCCCCGCATAACCCGAACGGCCCTCTCTCGACACTCGCCTCTTCGCATGTATGCGCCGCTATCCCGAACTTCTTCCGCCAGGAGTTTATGTTCAACGATGTTCCCTGGCGCGACACGGTGATCGACCATCCGATAGCCGAGATGGTCTATGACGGCCACCTGTACCTGTCCGACCGCCCCGGCCTGGGCGTGGACCTCGTTGAAGAGGAGATGGAGAAACACCCCGGCATCACGACGGATGCTCCCGATAACTTTTATATCTGATCCCTATGAGCTTTGTACTCGATTATAAAGATAAGGTAGTCCTGGTCACCGGAGTCTCCTCCGGGATCGGCTTAGGTGTCGCCAAGGAGTTCGCACGGGCGGGCGCCCATGTGGCAGGCTGTTCGCGCAAGTCTCCGGACGACGCGAGCGTGCAGGCTTTCCGCGAGGCGGTAGAGCAGGAGGGCGTACGCTCGTTTTACCGCCCCGCGGATGTGACGGATGCGGAGGAGCTGAAAGGCTTCGTCGAAGAGGTGGCCCGTACCTTCGGACGTATAGACATGGTCGTCTCCAATGCCGGCATGAACGTGTTCGAGGGAGCCGAAGGTTGCACGGAGGAGCGTTGGCATTACAACCTCGATCTGAACTTAGCTTCCCACTGGCGTCTGGCCCGGCTCTGCAAGCCCTATCTCGAAAAGAGCGGCGAAGGCGTCCTGCTCCTGATGACCTCCAACCATGCTTTCAGCTCCATCCCCGGATGCTTCCCTTATAACGTGACGAAAACGGCTATCACCGGCCTGGTGCGCAGCCTGGCGATCGAGTGGGGGCCGGCTGTCCGTACGGTGGGGGTGGCTCCCGGATTTATCGATACGGCGGGCAACGACACTTGGTTCGACTCTTTTCCCGATCCCGAAGCGGAACGCCGGCGGACGGTCGGCCTGCATCCCGTCAAACGGATCGGGACGGTCGAGGAGGTAGGGGCGTTATGCGTCTATCTCGCCTCCCCGTATGCCCGGTTTATCAGCGGGACGACGATCCTGATGGACGGTGGGCGCTCGGCGTTGATGCAGGATGAATAAAAAACAGATACCATGAACACGATCGACTTAATAATCTTTATAGCCTACTGCCTCCTGATCCTCAGTGTCGGCCTTTTTGTCTCACGCGGCAAGAAGGGGGACGAGCGGGATGCCGGCGATTATTTCCTCGCCGGGCGCGGGCTTGCCTGGTGGGCGATAGGCGCTTCCATCATCGCTTCCAATATCTCCGCCGAACAGTTTGTCGGCATGTCCGGCTCCGGCTATGCCATCGGGCTGGCGATGGCGACCTACGAATGGATCGCCGCCCTCGGGCTGATCCTCGTGGCGAAGTTCTTCATCCCGATCTTCTTGGAGAAGAAGATCTTCACCATGCCCCAGTTCCTCGAAGAGCGTTTCGACAAGCGCGTCAAGACGGTGATGGCGGTCTTCTGGCTGGCGGTCTTCATCTTTATCAATCTTACTTCCATCTTGTACTTGGGAGCCTTGACGATCGAGAAGGTGATGGGGATCCCGATGCTCTACGGCATAATCGGGCTGGCGGCCTTTGCCGGTATCTATTCGATATACGGAGGATTGAAGGCGGTGGCGCTGACGGATGTGGTCCAGGTCGTGTTCCTGGTTGGCGGCGGGCTGGTCACGACCTATATCGCCCTCGACCTCCTCGGAGAAGGCGACGGCGTGTACCAGGGGATGGTCAACCTCTATGGCGAGGCGAGCGATAAGTTCCACCTGATCCTCGACAAGTCGCATCCCGGTTATAAGGACCTGCCGGGCATCTCCGTGATCCTCGGCGGCCTCTGGGTGGCAAACCTTTATTACTGGGGATGCAACCAGTATATCATCCAACGCGCGTTGGCCGCCAAATCGGTCCGGGAGGCGCAGAACGGGATGCTTTTCGCCGGTTTCATCAAGCTGTTCATCCCGCTTTTGGTCGTGATTCCCGGCATTGCCACCTTTGCGCTGGAGGCTCCGTTAGAGAAATCGGACGAAGCCTATCCGTGGTTGCTCGGCAACCTCCTTCCGGTAGGGGTGAATGGGGTGGCGTTTGCTGCCTTGACAGCCGCGATCGTCAGTTCGCTCGCTTCGATGATGAACAGTATTTCCACGATCTTTACGATGGATATCTACCGTTCCTATTTCCGGAAAGAGGCCGGACAGAAAGAACTGGTCCATACCGGACGTTGGGCGAGCTTCGGCTCGTTGCTGATAGCCGTGCTGATCGCCCCGATGCTGTCGGGGTTGGACCAGGCGTTCCAGTATATCCAGGAGTTTACCGGCTTTGTCAGTCCCGGCGCCCTGTCGATCTTCCTGGCAGGCTTCTTCTATAAACGGGCGACGGCAAACGGGGCGTTGGCGGCGGCATTGGGCTCGTTCGTCTTCTCCTTCGGCCTGAAGTTCCTCTTCCCCGGATTGCCCTGGATGGACCGCATGGGGCTTGTGTTCCTGATGTGCTGCGCGCTCATCGTCCTGCTGGGGAAAAAGGGCCAGCCGGCCAATGCTTATACGCGGCATGACCCGGCTTTGTTCCATACCGGCCGGATGTTCAATGTAATGTCGGTAGTCATACTGGCGATATTAATAGGCTTTTACTACTTTTGGTGGTAAATTTATACACATGTAATAATAGGCACATAAATGAAACAGATAAAGACAATCCTATTCGCTTTCGGTTGCAGCTTCCTGCTGTCTGGCACGAAAGCATTCGCACAGGTAGAGAGGCTTCCCGATGAAGCCTCCTATCCTGTCTTGCAGGAATTGGCCGGTGTCGAAACGCCTGCCGTCCTGCTGAGTGGAACCTGGCAGTTCCGGTATTCCCCGGATAGCAAGTGGGACAAGATACAGGTTCCCGGCGAGCCTGCCATGCAGGGCTATGCCATCGAGCACGACAAGCCGTTCACCTACCGGAAGTCGTTCACCGTCCCGGCCGATTACGCCGGCAAGCATACGATCCTGCGTTTCGACGGCGTCTACAGCTATGTCCGCCTGTTTGTGAACGGTACGTTCGTCCGCGAACATCATGGCGGCTTTACCCGTTGGGAGACGGATATCACCCCCTTCGTCCGTCCCGGAAAGAAAAACGAGATTCGCCTCGAAGTGACGGATCGCCTGGACGATATTTCCTATGCCTCCGGCTATGCCCATCATCCGATCGGGGGAATCCTGCGCGATGTAACCTTGTTCGCATTACCCGAAACCTGCTTGTATGACTTCTACGCCGAGACACATCTGGATGCTGCTTACGAGGATGCCGTCCTGAAGATCGGCTACAGCAGCCCGGTTGCCGGAGGTGCGGAAGTCGCCTATACGCTGGCCGACCCGTCCGGCAACCCCTATCCGTTGGCGCAATCCCGGTTCCCCCTGGAAGAGGGCGGGAACATGAATGAACTGCCCGTGAAGAACCCCTTGAAGTGGGATGCCGAACATCCGAACCTCTATACGCTGACGGTCACCCTCAGCAAGGACGGAAAGGAGATCGGCCGTTTCGACCGCCGTATCGGTTTCCGTGACGTGAAGATAGAGAAAGACCGCATGTTGGTGAACGGCATGCCGGTGAAGTTGCGCGGGGCCTGCCGCCATGACATCCACCCGACACTCGGCCGCACGACGACTGCCGAACTGGACAGTCTCGATGTGATCCTCTTCAAACGTTCCAATATGAACTTTGTCCGTACCTCGCATTATCCTCCCACGGAACGTTTCCTGGAGTATTGCGACCGCTACGGCATCTATGTGGAGAGCGAGACGGCTGTCTGCTTTGTCGATACCTACCGGCAGAAGAACTATGCGCCGGGCAAGACCCAGGACAGTGCCGAGTTTACGCCCCGCTATCTCTCGCAATGCCGCGAGATGGTGAAGTCGTTCCGTTCCCATCCCTCCATTCTGTTCTGGTCGATCGGTAATGAAAGCGTGTACGGCACGAACTTCCAGCAATGCTGGGATTGGGTGAAGGCAACCGACAAGACTCGCCCGGTTATATTCAGCTATCCCGGATCGGTCGGTGAGAAGAAGCCGGTCTATGATATCCTGAGCATGCACTACCAGGATGTAAACGGAAACCTGAACCAATGGAACCGCTCTACCCATGGTTTCCAGGGGGAAGGGATACCTGCCCTGTTCGACGAGTGGGCGCACCCGGCGTGCTACACCTACGCTACCTTGCAGGAAGATCCGAATATCCGCGAGTTCTGGGGGCATTCGATCGAAAGGATGTGGAGCGGCCTCTTTGATGCTCCCGGCGGCTTGGGTGGTGCGATCTGGGGATATGTGGATGAAACGTTTATGCTGCCCGAACCGAAAGTAGGGACTGCCTTCTGGAAAGAGTTTGC
>NZ_MNQY01000067.1:0-10679 GCF_001915675.1 Parabacteroides sp. merdae-related_45_40
TTCTCGATCCAAGGCAGATTCATTACTTTCGGATGCTGGCGTAAGTACCAGATATCTGCCTTGTTGCCCGCCAGACGGGTACAGTGGATACGGCTTTGCTGGCCGGCACCGATACCGATGGCCTGTCCGTCCTTAACGTAGCAGACTGAGTTGCTCTGCGTATATTTCAGTGTGATAAGGGCGATGATCAGGTCGCGTTTCGCTTCGTCTGGGAAATTTTTGTTCAGGGTCGGGATGTTGGTTAGCAGGTTTTCGTCTAATTTGATCTCGTTACGTCCCTGTTCGAATGTGATGCCGAAAACATCTTTGTGTTCGATAGGAGCGGGGCAGTAGTCTGGATCGATTTTGATGATATTATAAGTGCCTTTCCGTTTATTTTTCAAGATTTCAAGCGCTTCCAACGTATAATCGGGAGCAATGACGCCATCGGAAACTTCGCGGTTGATGAGGCGTGCAGTCGCTTCGTCGCATATGTCGCTGAGTGCGATGAAGTCGCCGTAGGACGACATACGGTCGGCACCGCGGGCGCGAGCATAGGCGGTTGCAAGCGGAGTGAGTGGAAGATCGTCCACAAAATAGATTTTCTTCAACGTATCGTTCATCTCGATACCCACGGCGGCCCCTGCCGGACTTACGTGCTTGAAGGAAGCGGCGGCGGGCAGTCCAGTTGCTTCTTTCAGTTCTTTTACTAATTGCCAACTGTTGAAAGCATCCAGGAAGTTGATATATCCGGGACGTCCGTTCAAGACTTCTATGGGCAGCTCCCCTTGCTGCATGAAAATGCGCGACGGCTTCTGGTTGGGGTTACAGCCGTACTTGAGTTCTAATTCTTTTGCCATTGTTTTAGTGTTTTTGTAGTTTACATGAATAACCGTTTATATTCCCCTTCGAAGTTGGGTGTGAAAATTCCTTTTCCCATATTTTCGAGGATTTCGGAAGGAGACCAGAAACGTCCACCGTCCAGTTCGGAAGGGTCAGGGATGATCGGACCGTCGTAAGTGGTACGGTAGGTGTTGACTAACTCTTTTTCTATAGCCGATTCGAATACATAACGGGTGATGAATTGCGGGATGAAATCTGTTATCCCCAATTCTTCCCGTACTTCCCGGTGAAGGGCATCTTCGACCGTTTCTCCGTAGTCAATATGCCCCCCCACTGCAGTATCCCATTTACCGGGTTGGATATCTTTGTTTATCGAACGCTTTTGTAGGTAGAGGTCACCTGCTTTATTGAAAATATGCAGGTGCACTACCGGATGTAACATTTTCGATCCGCTATGGCACTCCTTACGGGTTGCTTTTCCTATTGTCTCTCCCTTTTCATCGACCAAAGGAAACCATTCTTCTTTCATTGATTTTAGATTAATTATTAAACCCCATTTTGTTTTAAAATACTTTGTAGTTCTTTATTAATTATGTTTTCACGTGCTGATTTATCGTAAAGAAAGTGTAAACCAATTTGTCGGTTTAATCCTTTCCGATTCCACTGATCACCTTCACTAATTCCTCATCTGACAATCCTTCACCATAGGTGGCGTAATCCATGCGGAAAGTACAACCATCTTTATATTCGGAACAGCCGTAAGCCGTTTTTCCACGCAGGATGCTACCTTTCTTACAGATCGGGCATACTGGCTTTACGGGAACGGTTGTTGATTCCGGTTGACCGGCAGTCTTTTCCTTCTTGGCACGCGGTTTGCGCGTTTTTTTCCCTTTCGGCTCCTTTTCGGCTTGGGGCTTCTCCGGAGCAGCCTGCTCGATTGTGATGGTGCGTCCGGTCTGGTCGGAGAGGACGTTGATCACTACTTGATGGACCATCAGCTTAAGCTCTTCCAAAAAAGTACGGGCTTCGTAGGTGCCCCGTTCGATTTGTCGTAGTTTCTTTTCCCAAAGACCGGTCAGTTCGGCGCTTTTCAGCAGCTCTTCCTGTATCGTGTCGATGAGTTCCACACCGGTAGCTGTAGGAAACAGGTTCTTGCGTTCCTTGCGGATATAATTGCGTTTGAATAAAGTCTCGATGATGGCGGCGCGGGTGGAAGGACGGCCTATACCGTTTTCCTTCAATGCGTCTCTCAATTCGTCATTGTCCACAAGTTTACCGGCTGTTTCCATGGCGCGGAGCAATGTCGCTTCGGTGTAGGGTTTGGGCGGCTGTGTCCATTTTTCGCCTAATGTCGGTTTGTGGGGGCCACTTTCTCCTTTTACGAAATCCGGCAGTACGCCTTCTTCATCTGACGGTTCGGCGTCCGAGTCTTTCTGCTCTGCTCCGAACACAACGCGCCATCCCGGTTTCAGTATCTGTTTGCCTGTTACCTTGAAATCTACTTTGTCGACTTTACCCAATACCGTAGTAGTCGAGATTTCGCAGTCTGGGTAAAAAGCTGCGATGAAACGGCGGACCACCAGGTCGTACACCTTCCGTTCGTTGTCCGTCAGGTTACGTGCTGGTACACCGGTTGGGATGATGGCATGGTGGTCCGTCACCTTCGAGTTGTCGAATACACGTTTGTCTTTCCGTATTTTCGCTTTCAACAGCGAGGCCGTCAGGTCGATATAGTCAACCAGGCCGTTAAGTGTGTTGGGAACTTTAGGATAGATATCGTCACTTAGAAAAGTGGTGTCGACACGCGGGTAGGTTGTCACTTTCTTTTCGTATAGCGACTGGATCAGCTTCAACGTATCGTCAGCCGTGAAAGCAAATTTCTTATTACATTCCACCTGCAACGAAGTCAGGTCGAAAAGGCGGGGAGCATATTCCTTCCCTTTCTTTTCTGATATGTCGGTGACGGTGAATTCTTTTTGCCGGACTATTTCCAGGAAAGCTTCCCCTTCCTCTTTCTTCGTGAATTTGCCTTTGGTAACCGAGAAAGTAGTGTTTCGGTAAACTGTTTTCAGTTCCCAATAAGGTTCCGGCTTAAAGTTGTCTATTTCGGCTTGTCGGTTTACGATGAGTGCAAGGGTAGGTGTCTGTACTCGTCCGATGGAAAGCACTTGCCGATTTTGTCCGTAGCGAAGCGTATAAAGGCGCGTTGCGTTCATCCCTAACAGCCAGTCACCGATGGCACGGGAAAGACCGGCTTCGTATAACTTGGTGAAGTCGGACTGTTCTTTCAAATGTTGAAAACCTTCGCGGATCGCTTCTTCTGTCAACGAAGATATCCATAGGCGGTAGACCGGGCATTTACAGCCAGCCTTTTGCATCACCCAACGCTGGATCAGTTCTCCTTCCTGGCCGGCATCTCCGCAGTTGATAACCATTTCGGCATTCTGCATCAGTTCTTCGATTGTTTTGAATTGCTGTTCGTATGTCGGATTGCTGATCAGCTTGATCCCGAATCGAGGCGGGATCATTGGGAGGGAAGCTAGACTCCATCGTTTCCAGTTCTCTGAATAATCATTGGGCTCTTTGAGAGTGCACAGATGTCCGAAAGTCCAGGTTACCTGATACCCGTTTCCTTCAATATACCCGTTCATCTTTTTGGTTGCCCCGAGAACTTCTGCAATTTCGCGTGCTACACTGGGCTTTTCAGCTATACATACCTTCATCCGTAAAACACTCTTTTTTGAAATACAAGGACAAAAATACGCTTTTCAAGCGGTTTTTACATTTTTTAGTTGCAAAATAGTTGCAAAAAAGTTCAAAGACCTGTGTAGTTGATAGCAACCGTATTTCTTTTTTATTTGCTGACCTTTTCCGTAACAGGGACGCCAGTATCGGTTGTTATGCCTTGCAGTTCCACGTATTCCACATTTAGCGGATTGTTGGGGCTGGCCTTGACATACAAAGATTGTAGGATAGCCTGCCGGTTGTCTATCTTGACATGGCAGACGAAGTGATCTCCCTCCCTACAGATCGTCAGTTTCTTTTCCGGATAAGCCGTTAGGGTAATCGTGCAAGTATGTTCTGCTATTGAAACCACTTTGTAACCGTAGGCCATCTTTTTTTGTATGAAACTTAGTCCGTTAGTTTTTCCCGGTTCCATTTCTCGGTTCAGCCAGTAAACTTTTATGGGTTCTTTGGTGTCTAGTTTGCCATTGGTTTGGTTGGCATCATAACAGACGAGGTTGCGGTTCAAGCTACGTGCAATGTGGAAAAGACGGTCCGGTGTCGGATATGTGGAGTTTGGGTCGGTATCTCGGCTGTGTGCATAAGCGTGAATGGAAATGCTCCATAACAGGGAATATAGCAATGATAGTCTTGCCATAAAGTGGATGATGTTGTTCATGATCGTTTGTTTTATGGTATGAAGTCATTAAATAAGTTGTTCCACAAGTGTGAGCTGGACGACTCACAGCTGTGGAACGATTTGTTGTTACCAGATTGTATCTTGGAAAGCGGTGTATTGAACTGTATTATTCGATATTCTTCCTGATCTTGGTCAGGTATTCTTTCATTCTTTCCGAATCTTTGTTTTTGATAATTTCCTGCAAGATATCCAGTTCCTCTTGGATGCGTGCGATCTGATGAGGTGTGCGCGGGTTGAAAAGGATTTCCGTCAATAGATAGTCGTCTTCGGAAAGCAGGCCTCTGGCTATCTTCATGTGACGTTTGAAAGTTGTACCCGGAGCATCCTGGTGTTTCATCGTGGCAGCGAATACCATTGTGGATGCAAACGGAATACCGAGCGAATAAGCCACGACTTTGTCATGTTCTTCGAAAGTATATTCGCAGATATGTAGGCGCAGGCTGGAATAGATATCTTTGAAGAATATTTTTCCCAGATGATCCCCTTCGGAGATAATGATCGTATTTTCTTTCTCCAGTTGTCCCAAATTGGCGAATGTCGGACCAAACATCGGGTGGGTAGAAACATACGGGAAGCCACATGTTTCGTAAAATTCTTTCAGGTGTGTCTTGACCGATGCGATATCCGAGATGATACAGTATGGCTGCAGGTAAGGCATGACACTCTTGAATGCTTCGATCGTATAGCTTAGTGTCACGCAATTGATGACTAATTCGGGTTTGAATTCGGCAACTTCTTCCGGCTTCTGTAGGCGAAGGGCGTTGTATATGAAACGCATCCGTTTCGGATCGCTCTCAAGTACGGCTACTTCATGTTCAAAACTAAGTAAATCGGTGAAGAAAGATCCCATCTTCCCTGCACCCAATATCAATATTTTCATTATCAGTAATTGTTTAATGTATTAATGTGTCCATAATAATGTGCCAATGTACCAATTAAAGAGAATGTCCCATTGGCAAATTGGCATATTAGCTCATTGGCACATTATTATTATTGTTCATTCATGATGATCATCTGCTGGCGGACGGATTCTTCATGGATTTCTTTCAAGATTTCTTTTACAAAGTCCGTACTCAAATCCATCTGTTCACCCATATTGGAACGCTTTTCCAGAATTTCGCTGTAGCGCGGTGATTGCAGGATTGGCATATTGTGCTCTTTTTTGTACACGCCGATCTCGCGGGAGATACGCATACGTTTAGCCAGCAGTTCCAGTAGTTGTTCGTCGATACCATCGATCTGGCGGCGGAGTTCAGCCAAGTTTTCCGTTGTCTGGTTGGAGTCGCGGATAACCAATAAATTCAGAACGTAATCCAATACATCCGGTGTGATCTGCTGTGAAGCGTCGCTCCAAGCGCAATCGGGGTTGCAATGCGATTCGATGATCAAACCATCGAAACTCAAGTCCATAGCCTGCTGGCAGAGAGGAGCGATCAGTTCGCGTTTGCCTCCGATATGGCTCGGATCACAGAAAATAGGCAGGTTCGGCATGCGGCGACGAAGTTCGATGGGGATATGCCAGAGCGGGAGGTTGCGGTACATCTTCTTATCATAAGAGCTGAAACCGCGATGGATGGCTCCCAGACGACGGATACCGGCACCATAGAGACGCTGGAAAGCTCCGATCCACAGTTCCAAATCCGGATTGACCGGGTTCTTGATCAAGACAGGAACATCTACTCCTTTCAGTGCATCGGCGATCTCCTGTACGGCGAACGGATTAACCGTTGTACGGGCTCCGATCCACAACACGTCGATCCCTGCTTTCAATGCTTCGAAAACATGGTCTTTCGTTGCCACTTCGGTAGCCACATACATACCTGTTTCCTTTTTTACCCGTTTCAACCATTGCAAGCCTTCTGCACCAATTCCTTCGAATCCACCCGGTTTGGTACGAGGTTTCCAGATTCCTGCGCGGAACAACTTGATGCCTTTGTCTGCGATTCCTCTGGCCGTTTCCATTACTTGCTCTTCTGTCTCAGCGCTACACGGACCGGCGATTACAATAGGACGTTGCGGGTCTATACCGGGTAACATGATTGATTCTAATTCCATTTCCATGACTGTATGATGATTTGTAATTTATGATTTATAGTTTATGATTTATGATTTGAGAATATGATTGGATGGTGATACATAAATCATAAACTATAAATCATAAATCTTTTTTATTCTCTTCAAAGCTTCTTCCAATGTCTCGTTTTTACAGCAGAGCGAGATACGGATGTAACGTTCGCCCAGGTTGCCAAAGATAAATCCCGGCGTTAGAAATACGTTGGCTTCGTACAGGACTCTGTCGGCTATTGCTTCGCTGCCTTCTGCTCCGGCTGGGATTTTCCCCCAAAGGAACATACCTACCTGCTTTTCGTCGTATTCGCATCCCAACGTGTGCATGATTTGTCCGGCGAGATCACGGCGACTGCGGTATACACGGTTCATATTGTCATACCATTCCTTCGGTGCGCTCAATGCTTCGACGGCCGCATATTGCATCGGCTTGAACTGTCCGGAATCGATATTGCTTTTTACTTTCAGGACCCACTGTACGAATTGGGCATTGGAAGCGAGCATTGCCATACGCCAGCCTGGCATATTGTGCGCTTTACTCATGGAGTTCATTTCTATACAGATGTCTTTGGCTCCCGGTACGGTCAGGATGCTTAACGGATGTTCGTTCAGAATGAAACTATACGGGTTGTCGTTGCAAATGATGATTCCGTGCTTCTTTCCGAAAGCGACCAGTTTTTCGTACAGTTCCATGCTGGCATTAGCTCCTGTCGGCATATTGGGGTAGTTGGTCCACATCAGTTTGACGTTCGAGAGATCCATTTTTTCCAGTTCTTCGAAGTCCGGTTGCCAGCCTAATTCTTCTTTCAGTTTGTAAGGGATCAGATTGGCTTCAACCAGTTTGCTAACCGAACTATAGGTCGGATAGCCGGGGTTGGGAACCAGCACGCCATCGCCCGGATTCAAGAATGCCAGCGATATGTGCAGGATTCCCTCTTTGGAACCGATCAGCGGTTGGATCTCTGTTTTCGGATCAAGATCCACGTCATACCATTTCTTATACCAATCGGCGAATCCTTTACGCAGTTCAGGAATACCTACATACGGCTGATAACCATGTTCGTTCGGCTTACGAGCATGTTCACACAATGTCTCGATTGTCTGTTCCGAAGGGGGAAGATCGGGACTGCCAATGCCGAGGTTGATCACATTTTTACCAGCGGCGTTCATTTCGGCTACTTCTTTCAGTTTCCTGGAAAAGTAGTATTCCTGTACGCTACCTACGCGATTAGCGGGGGTAATGTTATACACTTTGTTTTCCTTCTGCATATTCACCTAATATTTTTAAGTCTTTTGTCAATGGTCTGATAGCATCCAATGCCTGTTTGTAGCGCAGGTAGTCCGTAAATGTCAGATTGATATAGAACAGATATTCCCATTCGCGGCCGATGATTGGCAAGGATTGTATTTTAGAAAGATTCATGTCGTAGAAGGAAAGGACGGAGAGAACTTTGGAGAGGCTGCCGGCTGTGTGGGGGAGAGCGAAAACGACCGACGCTTTGTTTTTGTCTTCACCTTTGAGCATCTCGTCTGCCGTCCATTGGTCGGCTATTGCCAAAAAGCGGGTGAAGTTTCGTTTGTTTGTCTCGATCCCTTCGGCAAGGACTTCCATGTTGTAGATCTGGGCGGCCAGTTTCCCACAGATGGCGGCGTGTCCCTTCAGTTGGTTTTCCGAAATCCACCGGGCGCTCATGGCGGTATCTTCCTTCTCGACCACTTTTGCGTTAGGTAGCGTATCGAGGAAATCGGTACATTGCATTAGGGCGATCGGGTGAGAGTTGACTTCTTTGACATCGTGGATATTGGTCCCTGGAAGTGCAACCAACGAGTGGGATATGCGCAGTTTGTATTCGCCGATAACTTGCAAACCGCTTTCACGGATCAACTCATGGTTTTGCAACAAGCTGCCTGCAATCGTATTTTCGATCGCCATCATTCCCAAAATGGAAGGATCTTTCTTGATGGTCGAAATAACATCTCTGAATGTGTTGCAACCGATAATTTCAATCTCTTCACCTTCGAAATAATTACGGGCGGCTATATCGTGATACGAACCGGCTATTCCCTGGATTGCTACTTTCTTTTTCATCTTCTCTTTATCTATTATTTTTCAATTCTCAATTTTCAATAACAAAAAAGTCCCACCGAAACCGGCAGGACTTCATATTTTGTTATTGATATATACATTCATTCATCAATGCTTTACATACAAACTCCTGCCTTCACTCTGCTAAAGTAAAAGTAATAAAAGTAATATGTAAAGCTAAATCGATTCATTTTGTCTCTTTGTTTTTAAATACGCAGCAAAAGTAACGCTTTTTTGGAAACTACAAGCATAAAGTGATATTTTTTTTCATCGCATCCGAAATATTTATTTCGTCAGGGGTGTTTTTTAGCCAGATAGACATGAATCGGTCATGTGTTTAAATTGCCGACTTTCCAAATTTTGCTGTCCTATGAAAGACAATTCCGTTTCAGACCACTCGCAACCCCGCTTGCAGTGTACGCATTTCTTTTGGAACAGATTTTCGGATGCTTTCGATCAGAATACCGGCGACCGAATGCCGGATAAAATCTTTACGGGTTACCCAGACGATTTCACGTGCCGGTTTGGGGATAGCAAACGGGCGTACCAGTTCTTTTTGCTGTTCGCTTAACTGATAGGTAGCCAGTTCCGGAATAAAAGTGACGCCGTTGCCGCTTTCAACCATACGCATAAAAGTCTCCAGACTTCCCAGACGATAGGCTGCCTGACGGAGTTTGACCTTTTCCATTTGGCAAAAACGCATCAGCTGATCGCGGAAACAATGTCCTTCATCCAGCAACCAAAGACGTTCGTCGCTGATATCGGCGGAGCGGACCATCTCTTTCTTGAACACGCTTTCGTTACGGGCTATGTAAGCATAAAACTGTTCGTAGTATAGGATGTCTCCCTGTAGCTGCACCTCCGTCGGTTGGTTCGCGATGATGGCAGCATCTATTTCGCCGTTTAGGAGGGCTTTCGTTGTAGGAGCCGTTTGCATTTCCAGAATGCGGATATCCAGATCAGGATGCTTCTCCGATACTTGCTGGAAAAAGCGGGGAAGCAGATAAGGAGCAATCGTCGGTAACACGGCGAGACGGAACGTACCTTTCAAAGATTGCTCTTCTTCGTTTACGATATCTTTAATCAGAGAAGTCTGGTAGAGGACTACACGTGCCTGATCGATCACCTTACGGCCGGCAGGGGTAGGGCAGACCGGCTGGATATTGCGGTCGAAAAGTTTCACGCCCAGTTCATCTTCCAGTTTCTGGATCATCATGCTTAATGTCGGTTGAGTTACGCGGCAATGTTCTGCAGCTTTGGCAAAATGGCGGTATGTGTCTACAGCCAGGATGTATTCGAGTTGTTGTATATTCATAAATATTCTTTGTTTGTTGTTACGGACTCTGTATTGATAATTTTTACGAAGGTAGGAAAAAATCATGAAATGCAATGCGAAACATATATGATTCGATTTCAAAACATATATGTTTCGTGTTCAAAGCATATATGTTTTGAAAGCAAAAGCAGGCAGGTATGGAATATTTGTGTAAAAGTGTCATTCCGACGAATGCTGTGTCTTCGGTATCGGACTGGTAATCCGTTCTGCCGGAAGTGTGATAGAGTATATCTATTTGTGTATAAAAATTATCTGTTTGACAGGTACTTATATCTGATGTATCTTTGCAGTACAAGAAAAACGAAAAGTATAACAATTAAAAAGTAAAGTATTATGAAGACATTAGATTATATCCATTTGGATGCAGTTGCTGCAGGTAAAGTAGTTGAAGCATTACAACAGTTATTAGCCGATTATCAGGTATTCTATACAAACCTTCGCGGTTTCCATTGGAACATTAAGGGACACGGTTTCTTTGTTCTCCACAGCAAGTTCGAAGATATGTATAACGATGCCGCTGAAAAGGTAGATGAACTGGCTGAGCGTATCCTGATGTTAGGTGGTGTTCCGGTTAACAAATTCAGTGAATATCTGAAAGTTGCCAAAGTAAAGGAGGTGTCGGGCGTATCTTGTGCAGACGAAGCGTTGGAAAACGTTCTGGACACTTACGGCCAGTTTATTGCCGAAGAACGTAAATTACTTTCTTTGGCTTCCGAATCCGGAGACGAGGCGACAGTAGCATTGATGAGCGATTACCTGAAGGAACAGGAAAAATTGGTTTGGATGTTAGTGGCTTACTCTTCTTGCGACTGTAAGAAATAATAAGAGTGTAAGTAATTAATAATTTATTCGTTGCGTTTGGAAAGAAGGTGTGTCAAAATTCTCACCTTCTTTTTTTATGCCCAAAGCCCCGACTTTCACAAGCTGGGGCTTTGTTATAACCT
>NZ_MNQY01000068.1:0-10533 GCF_001915675.1 Parabacteroides sp. merdae-related_45_40
CCAAAGGATAAGGTTCACCCTTGCGACGAGTCAATGACTTCTCTTTTTTCATCTTTGTTGACTTTTATGAAGTCAACCTATTTCAGGACGAGACAGACAATAGAAACATGGCTATTGTTTATCACGAATGTATTTGGGCTTTCTCTATATTTTCTTTATTTTTGCTTGTATCATTTAGAGTGTTATTTCATGAAAGAAATCAAGTTGGAGACAAAAATCCGGATTTATTCTCTTGCCGAACTACCGGAAGAAGAGTCGCGGTTAATGGAGGCGGCCATAAAAGCGACGGGACAATCGTATGCCCCTTATTCGAAGTTTCATGTCGGAGCGGCAGCTTTGCTGGAGGACGGCACGATCATAACCGGCAGTAATCAGGAGAATGCCGCTTACCCTTCCGGTCTGTGTGCGGAGCGGGTGGCGTTGTTTCATGCCGGTCATCAATATCCGGATATGCCTGTTGTCGCTCTTGCCATTGCAGCCGCCACGAATGGCCGGCAGGTCGAGAGCATTTCCCCTTGCGGTGCATGCCGCCAGGTTTTGTTGGAGGCGGAACAACGCTATGGCAAGCCGATGAAGGTTTTGTTGTGCGGAACGAAAGAGGTTGTGGTGGCAGAGAGTGCCGAATCACTGTTGCCGCTTTGTTTTGGGGCGAAAGATCTGAAATAAAAAAGAAGAGCGCTATCGTAAACAACGGGCGCTCTTCCTTTTTTATATTCGGTTATTGTTTGTCCGGGATCAGATTCCTAACGAAGCCTTTATCGCTTCGATCTTTTCTGCTCCTGCTTTTTCGGCAGCCGGCAGTTCGTCGAGGCTCTTTACTTTGGAATGGACTTCGCAATAGAACTTGATCTTCGGCTCCGTGCCGGAAGGACGGATAGATACTTTCGTTCCGTCTTCTGTGAAATATTGGAGGACGTTGGAGGTTGTCGGCATATCCAATGTCAGTGTTTCGTTTTCAACATAGTCTTTACCTTTCAGGGAAGCGTAGTCGTAGAATAACGTAACTTTGGAACCGGCGATTTCCTGCAACGGGTTTTCACGGAAGTGTTTCATCATCGCTTCAATCTCTTCAGCGCCGCTCTTGCCTTTCTTTACAACGGAGATTCCTTTTTCTTTAGAGAAACCATACTGAACGTAGATGTTCTGTAATAACTGGTACATCGTGATACCCTGGTCTTTCGCCCAGGCTGCGATTTCAGCCAGAATGGCACAAGCAGAAACGGCATCTTTGTCGCGAACGAAATCTTCGCATAGGAAGCCGTAGCTTTCTTCACCGCCACCGATATAGTTCTTCTTTCCTTCGTTCTTCTTCATGACATCGGCGATCCATTTGAAGCCGGTGTAAACGTCATACACTTCGACACCGTTCTTCTCGGCGATCGTACGGATCAGTTCGGTCGTAACGATTGTCTTGACAATATATTCCTTGCCGTTGATCTTACCGAGTTCTTTCCAGCGGGTGATGAGATAGTAGACGAACATCAAAGCGGTCTGGTTACCGTTCAGCAATACCCATTCGCCTTCGTTGTTCTTAACGGCTGCACCTACTCGGTCTGCATCCGGGTCGGAAGCCAATACCAGCTCGGCGTCTGTTTCCTTGGCCTTTTCAACTGCCAGAGCCAAAGCCGCCGGTTCTTCCGGGTTGGGAGAAACAACGGTAGGGAAGTCGCCGCTTACTACGTCCTGTTCGGGTACATGGATGATATTCGTGAAACCGAATGCTTTCAATGTCGGCGGGATAACCGTCACGCCTGTTCCGTGGATCGGCGTGTAGACGATCTTCATGTCATGGTGACGTGCGATGGATTCCGGTGACAAAGAAATCTTTGTCAGGTCGTTGATATATTGTTCATCGATTTCCTTGCCGATGATTTCGATCAGTTCCTTGTTGCCTTTGAACTTGATTTCGCTGGCATTACGGATTTTGTTGACTTCGGCAATCGTATTCTTGTCATGCGGAGCGATCATCTGGGCACCATCGTCCCAATACGCCTTGTACCCGTTATATTCTTTCGGGTTGTGCGAAGCTGTCAGGATAATACCGCTCTGGCATCCCAACTTGCGGATGGTATATGACATTTCAGGGGTCGGGCGAAGGTCTTCGAACAGATACACCTTGATGCCGTTTGCTGAGAAAATGTCGGCAGAGATTTCAGCAAATTTGCGGCTGTTGTTACGGCAGTCATGGCCGATGACAACTTTGATCTGGTCCAGATCGGCAAATTCCTTTTTCAGATAGTTGGATAAGCCTTGTGTGGCTGCTCCTACCGTGTAGATGTTCATACGGTTCGAACCTACTCCCATGATGCCTCTCAAACCTCCTGTGCCGAATTCCAGGTCTTTGTAGAATGATTCGATCAGTTCCGTCGGATCTTCGTTGTCTAACAGAGCCTGCACCTGTGCACGTGTTTCAGCGTCATAACTTTTAGTAAGCCAGCTTTGCGCCTTGCTTCTTACCATTTCTAACAGTTCCTTGTTTTCCATGACCTATATGTCTTGCTTTTAATTTAAAGAAATCCTGATTTTGAAATTAACAAAGGTACAAATAAATTGATAATTTCCAAGATTCAGTCTTTTTATTTACCAGACAAAAGAATACTTGTATTCCGACCGGTTTCCGGCTGCATCCGTAACGGTTAGTTTGAGGGTGTGTTTCCCTTTTTCGAGCCGTTCTTTATCGAACTTGTAGGTAATGACCGATTTGCTGTTCATTTCGAACAGGACGTACTGCCCGTCTATTTCTCCCCGGTAGGTTTGTACGCCGCTCAGGTTATCGGACAGGCGGAAAACGAATGCCTGCTTGCTGATCCATGTGTTGGCGCCCAACGGGGTGATCGTCGGTGCTTTGAGATCTTGCCCGACCGTATAATTGCCAAGTTCTTTGATCGTGCCGTCGATCCAGCCGTTCCGGTAAGTGCCGCCGATCCAGGATCGACGTCCTTTCTGAGTGCGGATGATACCATATTGCTGCTTGTTTTCCAGCGTGTCGACTCGTAAACGCAAGGACAGCCGGGCCGAGCTGTGAAGCGGAACGGGGCGGTTATGCAGGATGTGCGTGTCTGCCAATGCCGTGCTGTCTTCTTTTACCGAATAACGGAAATAAAGATCGTCGTACAGGTTTCCTTTCGGGATCGTCATCCGGATACCTTTTGCTCCGAACCGGTTGTCGGCCATCCAATGAAACAGCTCTGTACCTTCGGTCTCGATCTCCGGAATCTCCTGTTCTTTCCCTTCTATCCAAACGGAGAGGCGAGTTGTGTTGCCGAATGCATCGGCGAGCGTATACGTGAGATGATACGTTTTCTCTTCTTCTATATGGATGATTCCCCGGTTGATGCTTTCGTTAAAACGGAGGCGGTTACCTGGTTCTACGAAGCTGCGCATATAAAAGGAGCGACGCTCTTTCCATTCCTCATAATCGACATAGCTGTTCAAGTAACGGGTCTCGTCGAAAGCAAAGCGGTTCAGGTTGCTATGGTAGATGATCTGGCTGTCTTGGCGGAGGGTAATATCCTTCACTCCGTAGATATTTGTCGTATTATCCATATAATCGTAGGCTTTGACCGCCAGCCCGATTTCTCCCCAAGCTTCGATCTTGCCGGTGATGGTTTGTTTGCCGTTTTTGGCCGTGACCGGTTTTAGCTCCAGTTTACGGCTGCTGCCGTTGACCACTCCTTTGCCTGGTTGCGGGCAGACCAGGATTCCCTGTATTTTCGGTGCGCGGGTGTCGGTTATCTTCTCTTTGAAATATTCGATAGGATCGAGTACCTCTTCACTTTCCGTGTCGCGTACTTCGAAGTGGAGATGCGGGCCTCCCGAACTTCCGGTGTTTCCGCTATAAGCGACAATTTCTCCTTTTTTGACTGGGAGTTGGTCCGGGTCGAGGAACAAGTTCACGTTGAAGCTTTCCTGTTCGTATTGCTGTGTCTTGATATATCGGGCGATGGAAGGGGCGAATCGTTGCAAATGACCGTAGACGGTTGTCGTTCCGTCCGGATGTGTCAGGTATAAACCGTTTCCGTATCCCCACGGACTGACGGATATACGTGATACGTATCCGTCCTGTACGGCGTGGATGGGCTTCCCTTCAACTCCTTGTGTCTTAAAATCTATTCCGGAATGGAAATGATTGTTGCGCAACTCCCCGAAGTTTCCGCTCAACAAGATCGGGAAATCGAATGGCTGGCGGAGTTGTTGGGCGCTTATTGTCTGTATGAAAAAAAACAGTATGGCGATATATCGTTTGTACATATTCTATCTGTATTTAGAAAAGCAAAAGTAATCATTTATTTCAATAGTAGAAAGTCGACGATCAAAGGGAGATGGTCGCTGTAGCCACCTTCGTATTTGAAGCCATAGTAGGTGCGGAAAGGGCGTTCGCCACGCCAGGTTTTATCTTTTATGAGCAGGAATGACGGTGAAAAGATGCGGGCGCTTCCTGGGATGAGCTGCATCTGGGAGGTGGTGTCGGTGAGAGAGGACGACAGGATGATTTGATCTAACTGGCTCCATTCCCCTTGATATTTATGACTTCCAGGAGGAACTGACCGGTTCTTGGCAAACAGGTTGTATAGAAGGAGAGATGGATAAGCATTCGTCCGAGGTTTCATAGGCATGGAACCTGAACCGGACAGGCATGGATTTGGAATCGGATGGGCATCCAGTATTTCCCGGATGCTCGTGTCGTCCGGCGTATCATTAAAATCTCCCATAATCAGGATGTGTGGGGCAGGACGGAGGTTGTGGATCGAGTCGCATAATGTACGCAGGGTACGTGCGGCATCCAAACGGTCCGGTTCGCTTTCTTTTTCTCCTCCGTAACGGGAGGGAAAATGGCAGACAAAGACATCGATCCGGTCTCCGGTAATCACATCTCCCCATACATGCAGGATATTACGGGTATGTTTATGCTGCTTGCGGGTAAAACGGACTGGATGTTCCGTGTGTCCCTGATAGCGGAACTTGTCCCGCTGGTAAAGAAATGCTACATTAATCCCTCGCGTGTCTTGTCCGTGTGTCATGCAATAGCGGTAATGTTGCCGGCGGAGTGGGGTGAAATCCAGAAGCCGGACAAGTACGGAATCGTTTTCGACTTCACAAAGTCCGATCAAAGCCGGAGTGCTCCATTCTCCCGCTGCTGTGATGACTTTTGCCAGTTGTTGTAGTTTATGGTAAAACCGTCCGGACGTCCAGTGGCGGTTGCCGGAGGGGAGGAAATCATTGTCCGCCGTAAGCGGATCGTCTTTCGTGTCGAACAGGTTTTCGACGTTGTAGCTCATCACGCGGAAGTCTGTTTGCCCTTGTGAAGGCAAAGAAAACAATGTCAGGATAAAAACGTCATAGTTAAGGTTCTGGCCATATCGTTTTATTTTGTTTCATCTTCTTTCGGTACGAATTCGTAGGCTCCGATATCGGGACCGTCGTTTGTCAGGCGGTTTATGCCGTAGCGGTCCACCGGATATTGCTGCGTGACGAAGATATCGGCTTTCCCCACTCCTAAGGTCGTCAGCGAATCCGGACGGAAATCAAAACGGTATTTGTTTTTTTCGCCACCTTTTAACCTGTAGGACGGACTGGTATTGGTGAACAATACCTCTTTGAAGTGGTCATTGTTGCTGCCATTCGTTTTGATTACGCAATGGTTGAACAGGTATTCGAATGATGCCGCACCGTCGACGGATAGATTGAGTTCTCCTTTATATGCTTCTTTGCCAGCATCGAAACTGCCGTCGATGATGCAGTTGTCGAATGTCGCTTTGAGCGGATAAGCCTCTTCATTCGCATTGTTTGCCATCGTGAGGCAAGGCGTGGTCCGTTTTTCCAATGTCATGAAATTGGCAAGCGTACAATGGACGAAACAGTAGTTCCCGCCAATCAGAACCACGACACCTCCTCCGGCATTGGTCAATTCCGTGTTGGTTACTTCAATCTTGCAATTGCGTGCAGAGAATAGGTGCTCTCCCATATTCGTGATTTGGGAATTGCTTAGTTTCAGTTTGGATTCGTCCGGTGACGACTTTTCGAATGTCAGTCCTGTTTTTCCGTTTCGCACGATGACATTGTCCATAATGTTATGGTAGCTTTCCGGACGGAAGAAAATCCCTCCCCATTGTGATGGTGTCCGGTCGTAGGGCAGGATGTCGTTCAGTATGAAATCCAGACGGTCTCCGCGGAAGACAATCGGATTTTCGCGTGTCCCTTTGGCCAGCAATGTCCCGTATGTGATGACTTTCGCTGTGTCGTGCATATAGAACGTTGCGCCCGGATCGATGTTGAGCGTGATGTTGGGAGAAATAACCAGACTGTCATATATAAGGTAGGGCCGTTCGGCTGTAAAATGCGTGTCTTGTGTCAGGATAAGCCCGTTTTTATACAGGTTTACATTTTGTCCGTATGCTTCGAGGCGGACAGACTGTTTGACTCCGTTTGTGGTGAAGATGATGGAATCGTCCACCAGCAGCGGCTGGTTGGATGCGTTCGGATTGACGGTCACTTCCACAAAAACATACAAGCTGTCGTCCGCCTGTATCCTTACATCCTGGAAATGGTCGCCTTTGCGCCCGTCCACATTGATGCGGAAACCGGTTTCTTCGCCGCTTGCCAGCATGATCTCGCTGATCAGCAAAGGTTGGTCATTGCGGTTATAGATCATGAACTCTTTGGTTGCGGAGCCTATTGTGGTGAATACCGTATCGAAAGAAAGTGTGTCAACCGAGAAGCTCAGCCGATGGTTGGGGTTATTCGAATAGTTTTCGTCCAGCCCGTCACACGACAACAGGTTGAGCACTATAAAGAATAATATGAGTAACGGAGCGGCTAATTTTTTCATTTCATTAATTATTAATAGTCCAGGTAAACTGTTATTTACCATATAATGTCAATAAGAAAACAAATTTATTATAAATAAGTTTTCGGGCATTAACATAAAAAAAGAGGAAAAACATCTGTTGAATGTTAATCCTCTTTTATAACGAGAAATGTATCGATTTATTTTGCAGGGATGTTCTTTAATAGTTCGAGTAAGTGAGACCACCACAATCCAACGGTATCAATCTGTATGCGTTCGTTGGGGGAATGGACATCCCGAAGCGTCGGTCCGAATGAGATCATATCCAGATTCGGATATTTTTCTAGGAACAAGCCGCATTCCAGTCCTGCATGGATCGCCATTATTTTTGCATCTTTGTTAAACAAACGTTTATAGGTCTCCTGTGCCACTTTCAGGATCTTTGAATCCGGGTTAGGCGCCCAACCCGGATAGCCGTCGCCGTGAGTTACCTGTGCACCGGCTAACTTGAAAACAGATGCGACCTGGTTGGCAATCATGTTCTTGCAAGACTCGATGGAGCTGCGCTGGCTTGTGCCGACAATGATTGTGCTGTCATCTCCCATCTTGACAGAAGCCAGGTTGGTGGAGGTTTCCACCAGCCCTTCGATGTCGTGGCTCATGCCGATCACGCCATGCGGGCAGGCATGTAAAGCCAAAATCAGTTTTTCGGCATCATAGTCGCTGATGTATTTGTCCGGACGGTCGGTCGATGCCATTGTTATCTGTACGTTCGGGTCTACATGTTTCAGTTCGTTTTCGATATCTGCTGTGAAATGGTTCAGCAGAATACGGGCTGCTTCCTTTTCTTCCGGATACAGACCGATGGTCGCTTGCGCTTCGCGGGCGATAGCGTTGCGGAGGTTACCGCCGTGGATGAAGCAAAGGTTGAAATCGGCTTGATTTTTCAACAGGTACAGGTAGCGCACCAGAATCTTGTTGGCATTGCCCAACCCTTTGTGTATTTCGCCACCGGAATGTCCGCCGTTCAAGCCTTTCACTTCGATTTTGAAGTATTGCATGTTCGGATTGGTGTCACGTGGTTCGTAATGGAACACCGCTTGCGTATCTTTGCCGCCTGCGCATCCCATAAAGATTTCACCTTCGTCTTCGCTATCGAGGTTCAGCAGGATATCGCCTGTCATGAATCCTTTTTCGAGTGCTTTGGCTCCGGTCAGCCCGGTTTCTTCATCTACGGTGAAAAGGCATTCGATCGGTCCGTGCTCGATATCATCGGATGCGAGGATCGCCAGTTCGGCGGCTACACCGATGCCATTGTCGGCACCCAGAGTCGTACCGTTGGCGCGAAGCCAGTTTCCGTCGACGATTGTTTCGATCGGATCGTGGTCGAAATCATGTGCGGTTCCATTATTCTTTTCGCAGACCATGTCCATGTGGGATTGCAAAACGACTGTCGGCAGGTTTTCTTTGCCGGGAGTAGCCGGTTTAGACATCAGGATGTTGCCTACGGCATCTTTTTTGATCGCTATTTTATACTGTTTGGCGAATGATTCAAGAAACTCGATCATTTTTCCCTCCTTCTTTGAAGGACGGGGCACTTGTGTTACCTGGTGGAAGAACTTCCAGACGATTTCAGGCTTTAAATCAGTAATCTTCATAATGTTACAATGTATTATAGATGTTACTCTATAGTTAATAATACCACTGCAAACAGGGGGTTGTATGAAAAAAAGTACAATTAAATATCAAAAACATACTTTCCAATCACTTAAACTCTTATATTTGCGTCCACAAATATAGAGAAAATGCTTACAACGTTATTGATTACTGTCATAATTCTTGTTATTTGTGTTGTGTTGCTCAGTGTAAAAGTGATTTTCAAAAAGGGAGGGAAGTTTCCGAATACACACATTGAAGGTAATGCGGCACTAAGGGAGAAAGGTATATGCTGTGCTAAAACCCAGCATAAGAGAGATAGTTTGCGGAAGAATCTATATGATAAAATAAAAGAAATAGAAGAATAAAATAAAATAAAGATTTAATTTACACTTTATGAAGAACATTAACTACGTTATTAATGGTGTGCTCGCGGTAGCTGTCATAATCCTGTTTGTTATGCAGTTTTCCAGTAAAAAAGAATCCACAGTAGCTCCGGCTTTCACAACGGAGGGAGATTCTACCAATCTGCTCCCTGTGGCATATGTAAATGTAGACTCTCTTTTATCGAATTACAACTATTCGAAAGATTTGAATGAACGTATTCTCAAGATGCAGGAAGACTATCGTTTAGATATGACTCAGCGGTCAAATGCCTTACGGACAGAATTAAATGATTTCCAACGTAAATATGAAGCCAATGCTTTCCTTACTACGGAAAGAGCGCAGCAGGAAGGAAACCGTTTGCAGAAAAAGCAGGAGGAACTTCAGAACTATGCGGCTAAGAAAGAACAAGAGTTGGCTGCCAAGCAGATGGAGCTGAACGGACAGCTTCGCGATACGATCGTCGCCCAGTTGACGACTTTCAACCAGACAAAAGGTTATCAGATCATTTTCAGCAATACAATGGGTGACAATATTTTGTTATCTAATCCGGCATACGACATCACTGCCGAATTTCTCGAAGTGCTGAATAAGAACTACTCTTCCGGTAAGTAAGGAATAAAACATATAGATATATACGAAAGGGCTGTCCCGCACGGGGCAGCCCTTTTTGATTGTGGCCCTAAGGATTCCTTGGGAGGATAATGCTATGCATTAGACCTTGTAACCCTATGCTTTAGCTATTGCAAAGCTATGCTTTACGGCAAGCGAAGCATGCTTGTTCTTGTTTACCTTTGTTTGGACTTCCGGAGTTTCTTCTTGATCCAGAAATAGTAACCGGTTATGGCAAAGACAGCCCCTAAGAGCGAAACCAGACAGCTTAATATCCGGGTTGTCAATCCTCCCCATGTTCCGGCATGAACGGAATAGATCCATCCTCTTATTTTGGCGGATTTAGGGAGGTCCTTGTATAATTGAATTTCAGTGATCTTGCCGGTAGCCGGGTCAAAGGAATAACGGTCGCTTCCTCTTGTATTTCCATAGGCAGCGGTAGAAACGGTTGCCGATCCGTCTTGGATGGAGATCGATTTATATTCCGGATAACGGCTTTGTAAATCGGCCAAGACTTCGGCCCATTGTGTGTAATCGGTTTTGGGATGTTTCTTCGAACCTCTTTCACCTGCTGTTTTTGGGGGGACGGCAGATGTCGGAGCGTGCGTCTGTTTAGATGTTGTGCTGATGCCGAACGCGGTATAGAACGCGTCACGATACCAACCGAACGACCAGGTTAGACCAGTCAATGCCAGGATAAGCAAAAGTAAAGCTGCATAGAAACCTCCGGAGACATGTAGATCGTACAGGAAGCGGAACCAGCCGGCTTTTGTTTTGATTTTGAGCCGGTTTTTCAGTGCTTTCTTGTTTCTCGGATACCAGATGACAAGACCACTTATGATAATAATGGCCAGTACCAGGGTTGAATATCCGACAATAGTTTTACCCCAAGCGAAACTTCCATCCCGTTTATATTCGTCCAACAGCCAACGGTGAAGGCGCATTATCTTCATGAAGAACCCTTTTCCATCGTCTATGCCGGTAATTTCTCCGGTGTAGGGATTGATAAAGCAAGCAGCCTTTTTTCCGGGTAAAATCAGTTGGTAGGTCCGTTTGGGGTCGGAGGAAACCCGTATCCCGTTTATTTTGATGGA
>NZ_MNQY01000069.1:0-10304 GCF_001915675.1 Parabacteroides sp. merdae-related_45_40
TTACTAAGCTCATTGATATAAATCCCAATACAGATCACGAGACTATAAGAAATTTACTCCCCCATAAATGGCAAAGGTAGCATCGCGGAGACGATTACCTTTTACCCATGATAGTTATGATAGATAAATGATAGTTAAAAGCAAGAACTATCATAGAATAACACACTGTTTTACAAGCATATAAATTCATTTATGATAGTATGATAGTTGTTTTGCAAAAAACTAAAAATCCATGCTTACAAAACTTTATTTTGCAGACTTTGGGAAATCTCCTACATTTGCACCATAAATCTGAAATAAAATATGATGCGCATTGATATACTGACCGTACTTCCCGAGATGATCGAAGGAATGGTAAACTGTTCCATTGTGAAACGGGCACAAGACAAAGGTTTGGCTGAAATACATTTACACAATCTGCGGGATTACACGACCAACAAATGGCGGCGTGTGGATGATTATCCTTTCGGGGGTGAAGCCGGCATGGTTATGCAGATCGAACCTATCGACCGGGCCATCTCGGCTTTGAAAAGCGAAAGGGATTATGATGAAGTTATTTACACATCGCCAGATGGGGAAACCTTCAACCAGCCGATGGCAAACAGCATGTCGATGCTGAACAATCTGATCATCCTTTGCGGACATTACAAAGGAATCGACTACCGCATCCGCGAACATTTGATAACAAAGGAAATATCTGTTGGTGATTATGTCCTGACAGGAGGCGAGTTGGCTGCCGCCATCATCACAGATGCCGTCGTACGTCTTATTCCCGGAGCAATCGGCGACGAGCAAAGTGCCCTCTCCGACTCGTTCCAGGATAATTTGCTAGCTCCCCCAGTCTATACCCGGCCTGCCGATTACAACGGCTGGAAAGTTCCCGACGTCCTTCTGTCCGGACACCAACGCAAGATTGAAGAATGGCGTCTCGGACAAGCTCAAGAAAGGACAGCCCGGCTACGCCCCGATTTATTGAAGTAAATTGTCCTACTTCTGCTCTACCACGAAATTATAGATAAACTAATATTCATACGTGTTATTTTCCGCAGTTGCACCATTCACGGGATTGATCTTTTCTTCAATCGTCATGCCTGTGATATAATCGCCGGTCAACGTATAGCGGAATGTATATTCGGCGCAAATATCCGTTGCATCGGAGACATTATACCAATAGGCACGGGTTGGCAGATTCTGATTCATCTTCCCATAGAGCAGGTTCAACGGAGAAATCACATCAAAGCCGACCGGTTGAAATGAATTGACAACTCGGAACGGAAAGTTCTCTGGACGTAATTGAGAATTATATTCATATGTAATCTCTTTCTGTGGCAGATAAGCATAATGCACCGCATTTCCATTTTCCCACGAATAGCGATCCACCTCACCTAGTTCTCTTACCTGATAACCCGAACCGTCCTCATTCGGCCACTGGATAATCTGCGAAACTGATTTCAGCCAATTAGAACTATAGGTGTACCTGTTTTCTACAGCCGTATACACAGCATTACTCATATACTTGTTTTCAGATTTTTCTTCCTTGGCCGCAATCATATTTCCGCTTAGCGTGTAAACCGTATGGACAAAGGGATCAGTCGGAGAACCGTCGATCATCTTCACGCCACTTACGGAAATCGTCTTGTCTACAATAATATAATTATCAGTAAACTGATTTCCTTCCGTATTTAATATAATCCGATTGATTTGCTTGTCCTGGTCATAAGTGATATTCGCGTTAAAAAAAGCATTTCCGTTTTTCGTACATGTAACACTCGTCAGCTTGTTCAACTCAGGAATAAACGGCTTATCATCATCTCCACAAGACATAAGACCTGCCACCATCAAAAGCACACTTAAAAATTTCTTCATCTCTCTTTCTTTTTACTATTCGATCTTACAAAAATAGGACATTTGCTAAAATAACGGACGAAGTAACCTATTTTAAGTAATTCTACTTGAAGAAATGCAAGTAAACCATTAGCTTTGCAATATAATTTATCATAATAAATAGCTAATAACAAACATCTTACAATAATATAAAACGTAAAACATACAATATCTAAAATTTAATAACATGAGAATGAAACATCTGACGGTAGCAGCACTAACATTATTGCTGTCTGTTTCTTGTAGCCAAAGACAAGAAGATTATCCGTTTCGCAATCCTGATCTCCCTATCGACGAACGCATAGACGACCTCTTGAAACGTCTGACTGCCGAAGAGAAGATCGGCCAAATGATGAACACGACTCCGGCAATCGAACGCCTCGGTATACCCGAATACGATTGGTGGAACGAAGCCTTGCACGGTGTCGCACGTGCCGGAAAAGCGACTGTTTTCCCACAGGCTATCGCGATGGCGGCTACTTTCGATGACGACGCACTGTACGAAACATTTACGATGGTGAGCGATGAAGCTCGCGCCAAATACCATCAGTATCAAAAAAATAAAGAATATGACCGCTACAAAGGCTTGACCTTTTGGACGCCGAATATCAATATCTTCCGTGATCCCCGCTGGGGCCGTGGCATGGAAACCTATGGAGAAGATCCGTACTTGACAGAACGGATGGGGGTTGCCGTAGTGAAAGGCTTGCAGGGAGACGATCCGAAATACTTTAAGACACATGCTTGCGCCAAGCATTATGCAGTCCATAGCGGACCGGAATGGAACCGTCACGAATTTGACGTCACAGTGACGCCCCGTGATTTATGGCAAACCTACCTGCCAGCTTTCGAGGCCTTGGTAAAAAAAGGAAATGTACAGGAAGTCATGTGCGCCTACAATCGCTATCAAGGCAAACCCTGCTGTAGTAGCGACAAACTGCTCATCGACATCCTTCGGAATAGTTGGGGATATGAAAACATCATCCTTTCCGACTGCGGTGCGATCAACGACTTCTGGCAACGGGACGAACGCACGCCTCGCCACGAAACACATCCCGATGCGGAAAGCGCTTCTGCAGATGCTGTCCTGAACGGGACTGACCTGGAATGCGGCAACAGCTATAAAGCTTTGATCAAAGCTTTGAAGGAGGGAAAGATATCCGAAAATGATCTGGATGTCTCCCTACGCCGCCTGCTGAAAGGTCGTTTTGAATTAGGCATGTTCGATCCGGACGAGCGGGTTCCTTATGCTCAAATCCCATACAACGTGGTGGAAAGCCCCGAACATGTGGCACAAGCACTCGAAATGGCGCATAAGAGTATGGTGCTGCTGAAGAACAAGAATAACACACTTCCACTGAGTAAAACGATCCGGAAAATTGCAGTTGTCGGTCCGAATGCCGCCGACTCGACCATGCTTTGGGCGAACTACAACGGCTTCCCGACGCATACCGTAACAATATTGGAAGGTATCCGCAACAAAGTGCCCGATACAGAAGTAATCTACGAATTAGGATGTAATCATGCGGCTGACTTCGTAATACAAGACTTGGGCAACCACATCACCTCCCCTGCCGGACAGGGATTCGCCTCCGAATTCTACAACAATACGGAATTCAAGGGAGAAGCCGTTTATAAAGGTTTAGCAAGCCAATTACATTATACGACAGGCGGAAACACGCAGTTCGCACCGAATGTAAACCTGACAAACTTCACAGCACGTTTTACCGGCGAGTTTGAAGCACCAGAGACGGAACAGGTTGAGATCAAGTTGTCAGGAAACGACGCCTTCCGCCTCTTTATCGGAGATGAAAAAGTAGCCGAAGTTTGGGAAAACGAATACGGGGCAGAAAAGACGTATATGCTGAATGCGGAAAAAGGAAAGAAATATCCTGTCAAGATCGAATATATGCAACGCACGGGTAGCGCTGACCTCAACTTCCAGATCGGTACGCGTCGACCTGTCGATTATGCCGCCACTGCCGCTAAAGTCAAAGATGCAGATGTTATTGTCTATGTCGGAGGTATTTCGCCTCGCTTGGAAGGTGAAGAAATGCCGGTCAACGTGGAAGGTTTCAAGAAAGGAGACCGCACCAATATCGAGATACCGAAAGTACAACAAGAAATGGTAAAAGCACTGAAAGCAACGGGTAAACCGGTTGTCTACGTGCTTTGTACGGGTAGTGCCCTAGCTTTAAACTGGGAAGACGCCAACATCGACGCCATTCTGAATGCCTGGTATGGCGGACAAGAAGCCGGGACAGCGGTTGCCGACATCCTGTTTGGCGACTACAATCCGTCAGGTCGCTTGCCAGTCACATTCTATAAATCGATCGACCAGTTGCCGGACTTTGAAGATTACAGCATGAAAGGTCGTACCTACCGTTATATGACCGAAACACCACTTTATCCGTTCGGATACGGCTTGAGCTACACGAACTTTGCCTATCGGAATGCGAAGCTGTCTTCTGGCAAGATTACCAAAGACCAATCTGTCACACTGACGTTCGACATTGCCAACACCGGCAAAATGGATGGTGACGAAGTCGCACAAATCTACATCAAAAATCCGAACGATCCGGAAGGGCCGATCAAAGCGCTGAAGGCTTTCTTGCGTGTACACGTAAAAGCTGGCGACAGCCAGGAAGTCAACATCGAGCTGACACCCGAAGCATTCCACTCTTTTAACGACAATACACAAACGATGGAAGTCCGTCCCGGAAAATATCAGATACTTTACGGCGGTTCATCAGACGAAAAAGCCTTAGAGAGATTAGAGTTGACAATCGAATAAAAACAAATGCCGCAGGTCTCCGGATAATCCGGAAAAACCTGCGGCATTCTATCTATTCCATAACCCTATGCATTACGCCTCCTAACCCATAAGGTTAAAGGGCGTAACCCTATGGGTCTTATCCAATATACGTCTCCATAAATTTGGCACCCGGAACCGGTGAAATCGTCACGACATCCGTATCTGCCGGAATCAGGACCGTTTGTCCTTGGTGAATATAAATTTCATTGCCTTTATTGTCACGGATAGAAGCTTTACCCTCCATACAAATATAAACGACGAAAGAATCCAGTTCGGAGAAATCACGAACCATGATCGTATCGACATCCAGCAAATTCGTTGTAAAATACTTGCAGGCTGCAAGCTCTACAGTCGCATTCGTATGCGCTTTGTAATGGGTGCGGTAGTCCGGATACAAGGTATAGTCGATCGCATCCTTTGCCAGTTCGGTATGCAATTCACGCCCTTTGCCATCCGGTCCCTTACGGTCATAATCATATATACGATAGGTGATATTGCTCGTCTGCTGGATTTCAGCAATAAAGCAACCGGCTCCGATAGCGTGTACACGGCCCGCGGGCAGGAAGAATACATCGCCAGGATTCACCTCGTATCGTTGTAACACATCCATGATCGTATTATCCTCGACACGTTTCACGTATTCATCCGCATTGATCTGCTTTGAAAAGCCTGAATATAAGCCGGCACCTTTGGCTGCATTGATCACATACCACATTTCTGTCTTGCCAAAAGAATTATGGCGTTTCTTTGCCAATTCATCATCCGGATGAACCTGAATAGACAAATTATCACGTGCATCGATAAACTTGATCAACAAAGGGAATATGGAACCAAATTGTTCGACCACCTTTTCCCCTAACAGTTGCTTGCCATATGTACGGATCAGTTCATCTAGCGTTTTACCTTCAAGTGCACCATTATCTACAACAGAATAATTGCCCTCTACATGTGAAAGTTCCCAACTTTCGCCAATACCTTCCTGCACCGGAGTGATGCCCTTAAACGGGCAAATGTCAGAGCCTCCCCAGATAATCTTCTTGAGGATAGGCTTAAATGTCATTGGATATAACATATTTGATTTTTGATTTATCAGATTTATAATTTATGATTTATGATTTACGCATTGACCACAAATCATAAATTATAAATCACAAATTATTTCGCTTTCTTTACTTTCTTCAATACAACAGCGCTGCGTGCCGGAATGTATAATTTGAGCCATTCTTTTTTCTCTTTTTTATACAATGGATCGAATTGCGTGAAATGATGAATGGTATCATCCGCGAGCCCGAAGCCACCGAATCGGTTAGCATCGGTATTCAGAACCACCTCATATTCACCCTTAGGCACAAGGAAACCGTAATCGGCAAACGATTTTGTCGGATTGAAATTGAATACGAACACCAAGTCTTTTCGCATATAAGCCAAAATCTGATCCCCATCGTTATCCCAAACTTTCTGTATCGGAGTAGACTGGAAGTTCTTCACGCTACGGATCAATTCCAACATTTCACGATCGAAATCGCCTAAGAAATGATATTTCAAATCCATATTATTGACCAAATCCCATTGGCGGCGTGCATACTTATGCGACCAGCCATTTCCTTCACGCGGGAAATCGATCCATTCCGGATGGCCAAATTCATTCCCCATAAAGTTCAGATAACCGCCGTTGATGGTGGAGGCCGTGACCAGACGGATCATTTTATGCAAAGCTACACCCCGTTCCACCATAAAATTGTGATCATCTTTCTGCATATGCCAATACATGTCGGCATCGATAAGACGGAAAATGATCGTCTTGTCACCCACCAACGCCTGGTCATGACTTTCCGCATAGCTGATTGTCTTTTCGTCAGCACGGCGGTTCGTCGTCTCCCACCAGATGGAAGAAGGATGCCAGTCTTCGTCTTTCTTTTCCTTGATCGTCTTGATCCAGTAATCGGGGATATTCATTGCCATACGGTAGTCGAAGCCATAACCGCCATCTTCATATTTGGTAGCCAATCCGGGCATTCCGCTTACTTCTTCGGCAATCGTAATCGCATTCTTATTGACTTCATGGATAAGCTTATTAGCCAACGTCAGATACGCAATAGCATCACCATCCTGATGACCGTTAAAATAATCAGCATAATTACAAAATGCTTCGCCCAGCCCGTGACTGTAATAAAGCATCGAGGTCACGCCATCAAAACGGAAACCGTCGAATTTATACTCGTCCAGCCAGAATTTGCAGTTCGACAACAAAAAATGAAGCACTTCATTCTTTCCATAGTCGAAACAAAGGGAATCCCATGCCGGATGCTCGCGACGGGCACCGCCCAGAAAATATTGCGTGTAAGATCCATCGAAACGTCCGAGGCCTTCTACTTCGTTCTTGACAGCATGACTATGTACGATATCCATAATCACAGCAATCCCCATACTATGAGCCTCGTCTATCAACTGTTTCAGTTCTTCCGGCGTACCAAAACGGGAAGATGCGGCAAAAAAACTGCTGACATGATAACCGAACGAACCATAATAAGGATGTTCCTGGATAGCCATAATCTGAATGGCATTATATCCTTCCTTCGCAATACGGGGCAGCACCATACGACGGAATTCGTCGTAACTGCCGACTTTCTCTTCATTCGAAGCCATACCGATATGACATTCATAAATCAGCAATGGAGAGACATTAGGCTTAAACCGTTTATGCTTGAACACATAAGGTTTCTCCGGATTCCATACTTGCGCGCTGAAAATTTTGGTATTTTCATCCTGAACGACACGCCGTATCCATGCAGGAATACGTTCCCCGCTGCCTCCTTCCCACTCGACTAGGAGTTTGAACAGGTCTTCATGACGCAGCAAACCTTCAGCAAGCGCAATCTCCCAAATGCCATTGCCCAACCGTTGCAACTTATACCGATCGTCCTTCTTCCATTCGTTGAAAGTCCCAATCATATATATAGCAGTAGCATTGGGTGCCCACTCACGAAAAACCCATCCACTCTTTGTCTTATGCAATCCGAAGTAGAGATACCCGGAAGCCATTTCCGACAACGTCTGTCTGCCGTTACCGGTCAGGTTCTTCTCTTTGTTTACCACGTATTGGTACCGTCCTTCTATTGCCTCCTTATAGGGGGCCAGCCAAGGGTCATTCTTTATTAGATTTAGCGACTCCATGATTTTTTGAGATTGGTTTCGCACAAAGATAGAAGAAAAAACTCACATATAAATAAAAAGTCCGTTGCAAATGCATAGGCTTAAATCAATTATCCGAAGAACTCCGTTTGTTCTTATTCAAAATCAATGTCGACGGCATCTTTTGAAGGGCCTCTTTACGGTGTTCGGATACGTCGTTCCAAGTGTTGTAGCCGATCAGCATGAAGTTATAGCTATTGAACAATCCCGGCGTCAGGTCTTTATCCGGTAACAGCTGGGTTTGTGGGGTGGACGAGACGAAATCCCAAAGTTCTTTGAGAATTTGATCATGTCCGGGTGTTGTGGTGGACATCTTGGCTACAATACCGACAGAACCGTGAGTCGCTTTCAGCAATGTCCTTGTGTAGTCGAGCAGAAAGAGATCTTCTTCGGAACTGATAACCACCAACGTATTGGTGGCCTTCACGAAATTTCGGTTAATAAATACACCGACGTCGCAATTACTGCGGGCAATAAACATCTTAGTCTTATCTTTCAGCAACGCACCAGGATAAAACCAGGATTCGGGAGCTTTGAAGCGCTTGAAATAACGGTTATAGAAGGAAGTACGGTAACGGGTAGCCGCGATATCGTCCGGCGAGTCGCTCATCGAGATGCCGGAACCGACCAGCAGGAAGTCAAATCCTTCGTTATTGACGATGTCGCAAATATCCTGTCCGGCGTTATTCGAAACCTCATAGCGTGTATGGATGTGCATACCTAATTTTTTGGCTCCATACAAGATCGGTCCGAAACTCACTTCCTCAAAATTATCCGTATGTAACGGATTGACATCGGACCCGACGGTCAGGTGTAGCGCCGTCAAATCCAGTTTGTTCTTTCCACGGGCAAACATCTGGTGAGCCACATCAAGCATAATCTGTCCATTTCCGGCACGTCCGAATGAAAGGAGAACCTTAAATATCCCGTCGGCCGGTTCCACACAAACCTGATGTTCCTTAATCTTTTCACGTGTCTTGAAACACAATTTAATGAAAGAAACCAACGGGATTGTCATAAAGGTCGTGACCAGGGTCATCAAAACCAACATGACGAAAATAGAAGGCGGCAATATCTTCATCTCATAACCGATCGTCAACACGACCAGCTCCATCAGACCGCGTGTATTCATTAAAGCCCCAATGTAAAAACTGTCTTTCCAGCTTTCACCGACAAAACGAGCGGAAAACAAAGCACCCCCGAACTTACCGATAATAGCCACTACGATGAAGATTCCACACATGACCCAAAGTTCCGGTGTGTTCAGCAGACCGATCTCCGTACGCAGTCCGGTCGAAACGAAAAAAAGCGGCAGGAAGAGCGCCAATGATACGTCTTCCACCTTTTCCGTCATGATCTTGCGGAATTTGATGTTCCCTGGCATGACCACGCCTGCAATAAAGGCGCCGAAAAGAGCATGCAACCCTAATATCTCGGTAAAATAGGAGGATACGATCAGTAACAGGAACATCAGGGCCACCAGTGCTTTGTCAATCACTTCTTTATTATGGTATATATGCCCGATCATCCGTAAGAAAGGACGAACAGCAAGAAACATAAAAAGAATGTACAGAATGGAGAATAATATATTGTAAACGGCACTCAGCATACTGCCCGCCTGAGCGATGGCAATCACGACGGCCAACAGGCACCAGGCAGTAATGTCTCCGTTGGCAGCACTTGCCAATGAGATAGTTCCCAAATGTGTTTTGGTCAACCCTTTTTCCTGGATAATCCGGGCTAAAACGGGAAAAGCCGTAATACTCATGGCAATCCCGATAAATAGAGCGAACGACAGGAATGGTGTCCCTTTATGAGCATAAGATCCATAGACATAATAGGCAGTCAGCATACCGAAGAAAAACGGCACGATCGTACTGGTATGGCTGATCAGGATAGTTTCCTTCAATTTTTTACGAACTTCGCCGATATCCAGTTCCATACCGATGGCAAACATGAAAAGGATAAGACCGAATTGGCTTAATATGGTGATATTACCTAATGACTCGAGTGGAAAAAGAAACGCAGATACCCCCGGCAAAAGATGGCCGAGCACAGACGGACCGAGTACGATACCGGCTACGATTTCACCGATGACGGTGGGTTGGCCGATCTTTTGAAACATCCAACCGAACAAGCGGCAGACAATTAATATGGTAATAATTTGCAAAAGAAGGATTCCCATCGACGACTGGATATGGTGAGTAACCGAATCCCAGAACACAAGAAATCCCTCCCCCATAGTTTGGGGAGCATTTTGCATGGTCTGAACGGCTGTTCCGACCTGCTGGCTTTCTCCTTCTTTGACTATGAAATACATGAGTGAGCCAAAGACCAGGATCATCATCAAATAAAAGGCTATGCTTTTTGTTCCTTTACCCATCTGCTATCTCTGATACGGTTTCTTGCAAAA